>JAFAUA010000074.1 GCA_019243595.1 Acidimicrobiia bacterium | reverse complement strand
GCTGCCCAGGAGGAGGCGGAGGGCCGCGAAATCGCTGATCACGTGGTTGTGAACGACGATGTGCAACGGGCTGTAGAGGAGCTCGCTGGTATCGTGAAGGCACACCGCTCCCAGGAGAATTGATGGCCCAGCCCGCCGCGCAACGTGTCACGATGATGTACCCGCCGATCGAGGATCTCCTCGAGAAGGTGGACTCGAAGTTCACGCTCGTGAGCCTCTCGGCCAAGCGGGGCCGACAGATCAACTCGTACTTCAGCCAACTGGGCGAGGGTCTCGGCGCCATCGTGCCGCCGCAGGTCGCCTCGGTGTCGCGCAAGCCCCTGTCGATCGCCCTCGAGGAGATCGCCGCCGACAAGATCACCTACGGGCGACCCGAGGCCACCGAGGAAGAGGCCGAGCAGTAGAGGTGAGGGAGTAGGGCCGAACATGGGCGGCCTGCAGGGACGCCGGGTCGTCCTGGGGGTGAGCGGGGGGATCGCGGCCTACAAGGCCGTCGAGGTCTGCCGCCGTCTGATCGACGCCGGCGCGTATGTGATGCCGGTCATGACCGAAGGCGCGACCCGTTTCCTCGGCCCGCCCACGCTCTCGGCGCTCGCGTCCGAGCCCGTGCGCACGTCGCTGTGGGAGTCACCCGAGCCGATTCCGCACACCCGCCTCGGGCAGAGCGCAGACGTCGTCATCGTCGCCCCGGCCACGGCGCGCGTCATCGGCTGCTACGCCAACGGCATTTCCGACGACCTGCTCACCGCGACGCTGCTCGCGACGCGCGCACCGGTCATCGTCTGCCCGGCCATGCACACCGAGATGTGGGAGCAACCGGCTGTGCAGCTGAACCTCGACCTGCTGCGGGCGCGCGGCGTGACCGTCGTCGATCCCGGCGTGGGCCGCCTCGCAGGGGGCGACGTCGGCACCGGCCGCATGGCCGAGCCGGCCGACATCGTCGACGCCGTGGCGAACGCGCTCGGGCCCCAGGACCTGGACGGACTCACGGTCCTCGTGACGGCCGGTGGCACACGCGAGCCGATCGATCCTGTGCGCTTCGTCGGCAACCGGTCGTCGGGCAAGCAGGGCCACGCCCTGGCGGCCGAAGCGTCGGCGCGGGGCGCCAACGTCGTGCTGGTCACGACGGCCAACCGGCCCGTTCCCGGCGACGTCGAAACGGTTCTCGTCGAGACCGCCGCGGACATGGAAGAGGCCGTGCTGAGCCGAGCGGCCTCCGCCGACGTCGTGCTGATGGCCGCGGCCGTGGCCGACTTCCGGCCCAAGGCGGCGGCGTCCGAGAAGATCAAGAAGGCCGACGGGGTGCCCGAGATCGTGCTCGAGCCCACCACCGACATCCTCGCCGAGCTGGGCCGCCGTCGACGGTCCGGCCAGACCCTCGTAGGATTCGCGGCGGAGACGGGCGACGTCCGGGAGTACGCGTCGTCCAAGCTGCGGGCAAAGGGTCTCGACCTGGTCGTGGCGAACGATGTCTCGGCGCCTGACGCCGGTTTCGAGCACGACACGAACAGGGTGCTCGTCCTCGGTCCCGATGGCTTCGAGATCGAAGGATCACTGATGGACAAGCGAGCGGTGGCGAGGCTGGTACTCGACGCCGTGATCGACCGGCGCAGGTCGGAGGGGGAGCAAGCAAAGTGAGTAGTTGGACGTTCACGTCCGAGTCGGTGACCGAAGGCCATCCCGACAAGATGGCCGACCAGATCTCCGACGCCGTCCTCGACGCCATCATGGCCGAGGACCCGGTCGGTCGGGTGGCGTGCGAGACGCTGCTGACAACGGGCTTGGTTGTCGTGGCCGGCGAGATCTCGACCAAGGCCTACGTCGACATCCCGCATCTCGTTCGGGAGACCGTGTGCGGCATCGGTTACGACCGCGAGTCGTTCGGCTTCGACGGGAATACCTGCGGCGTCGTCACCGCCATCGACGAACAGTCACCCGACATCGCGCAGGGCGTCGACACCGCGTTCGAGGTACGCGCCGGTACAAGCGGCGAGGACATCCTCAACGCCCAGGGTGCCGGCGACCAGGGGATGATGTTCGGCTACGCGGTCGACGAGACCGACGACCTGATGCCGCTGCCAATCTGGCTGGCCCACCGTCTCGCCCACCGCCTGGCCGAGGTGCGACGGGCCAACGTCCTGCCGTACCTGCGACCCGACGGCAAGACCCAGGTGACCTTCGAGTACCAGGACGGCGAGCCCGTGCGCCTCAAGACGGTGCTGATCTCGACGCAGCATGCGCCGGGTCTCGACATCGACACGCTGCTCAAGCCCGACCTCGCGGAGCACGTCATCCACCCGTTGATCCCGGCGCAATTCGCCGACGACAAGTTCGACCTGCTGGTGAATCCCACGGGCACGTTCGAGCTCGGCGGGCCGCACGCCGACACCGGCCTGACCGGTCGCAAGATCATCGTCGACACCTACGGCGGCGCCGCCCGTCACGGTGGCGGCGCGTTCTCGGGCAAGGACCCGAGCAAGGTCGACCGCTCGGCGGCCTACGCTGCCCGCTGGGTCGCCAAGCACGTGGTCGCCTCGGG
>JAFAUA010000065.1 GCA_019243595.1 Acidimicrobiia bacterium | reverse complement strand
GGAGCGCAAGCCGTGGGGCCTCCGCGAGATGTGGATCCGTGACCCCGACGGCCTGACGATCGTCATCGTCGAGGTCCCCGAGGACCACCCCCTCCGCCGCCGCCCCTAGGCGTCCGGCGGGGGCCAGTCGGGGTCGAGCTGGCGGAGGAACTGGGTGCAGCGGTCGGCTTCGTCGGCCTCGCCGATGGCCTCGGCGGTGCGGCGCAGGCCTTCGAGGGAGCGCAGGAAGCCGCGGTTGGACTCGTGGCGCCAGCGGACGTAACCCGATCCCCGCCATCCCGACTGCCGGAGCCGATCGAGGCCCCGGTGGTAACCGACGCGGTAGTAGGCGTAGGCCTCCACGTCGTCGCGCCCCAGGTCGCCGAGCTGCGACCACGCCTCGAGTGAGCGCGGCCACCGAGCCGCGACCGCGGCGACCGCATCACGGCCATCGGCATCCCGCAGTGCTGCGCGTAGGTCTTCGGGTTCGGGTTCGAGCACAGTCTCGGGCGGACCCTGGGTGAACGACACGTCCGACATCAGCGCCTCCCGACTGAGGGTTCATAGACGGGCCACCGGTACTCGGCCATCGCCGCCCACTGCTCCTGGTCTATCTCCTGCCAGTCCCAGAAGGAGGCCCCGAGCGCTCCGCCGGCGTGGGAGACGTCGAGGAAACGCCACGTCTCGTCGCCGCTGGGCGACACTCGCCGTCCGCCCTCGTCGCCCATGTTGTAGGCCTGCCCGATGACGTGCACGGGTCGCAGAGCGGCCAGCCGGGAGATCGCCTCCGCGGCGGCGGCGCCCGGCTCGGTGCAGCCCCAATAGACCATCGGCGCGAACCCGTCGACGTAGGGGGCGATCGCCCGGTAGGGGTACGAGGCCCAGAGCCGGTCGGTGGGACGGAACACGGTGGCGACCACCGCCCGGTCGGGCGACGCGGCGTCGATCTGACCCAGGTACACCTGCAGGCGGCGCTCGGTCACCATCACGCCCTCCGACGCCGTCTCCAGGTCGGCGCTGAAGGCGTCGAGACGTTCGCCGTGTGGGCCTCTCCACGCGAGAGCGTCACCGGTCCAGCGGGCGTCGAACTGGGGGTCGTACAGGTACGGGAACCCCCACCCGATCACCGAGATCCCATGGGCGTGCGCCTTGGGCACCAGGTTGTTGAGGACGTCGGCGGCGTAGAAGCCGTCCTGGGAATCGCCCACGCGCACCCACAGCTGGTTCAGCCCGGCGGCGTCGGCCTTGGTGACGATGGCGTCGGCGTCGCCCTTCTCGGTGCGGTTGAACTGCCAGAGCCACATGCCCTTGCCGGCCAGGGCATCGAGGCCGACCGTGCGGCCGGCCGGCGGCGATGCCGGTGCCGGGAGGGCGTCCTCGGGCACGAGGACCGCCGGGTGCCACGGCGGCGG
Source organism: Acidimicrobiia bacterium (assembly GCA_019243595.1). Taxonomy (GTDB): domain Bacteria; phylum Actinomycetota; class Acidimicrobiia; order Acidimicrobiales; family AC-14; genus CADDZP01. The sequence continues at coordinate 6,626 of JAFAUA010000065.1, read as the reverse complement.
CGAGGGTGGGCCGGATGGTGGCGGCGGCGGCGGGCAGCCGGCGAGAGGCACGGGCCCGCTCGGACGCGGCGGCGGTGGCGGGACGACGGTGGTCGCGGGCTCGGGTGCGACCGCGGGCACGCCGGAGACGTCGACGGGCGCCTGGTTGGCGGGCTCGATCCGGGGTGGCGCGGGAAGCGCCCGCGAGTCGGACGGCCGCCCACCGACGGCCGCGGCCGAGCTCAGCCCGGCCAGGAGGATGACGGCGACGGCGACTGCGAGGAGGCGGTGCACTGCAGGCCCATTTTCTCAGGGCCAACCGGCGTCCTAGAGCGCGGCCGGACTCCCGTTCAGCTGGACGCCTGCCTGCTCGAGGTACGTCAGGCGCCGCGCGACGGCAGCCTGCCAGGCGTCGAGATCGATGGAGAAGTGGTCTCGGTCGCCGTCCTCGTAGGCGTGCTCGAGCTCGTCGAAAGCACAGTCCTCAGCATCCAATAGAGCCCGGTATCGGGCCAGGAAGTGCTCGGTGACCACCTCTTCCAGGGGCATGGGCAAACCTCCATGTGATGCTGTTGTGGTCCATACCGTAGATCATCCGGCCGGAGCTGTGGCGCGTAGACCCGCCGAAGAGGGAGGATCTGCGCAGATGCCGCTGCAGAGGTCGACTCGCCGCCTCGTCCTGCCGGCTCTGGTGGCCGGATTCGCCCTCGCGCTCGTCTGGGGGGGACCGCTGCCCGGAGTCCGCCTGGCGCACGCCCAGACGAGCGCGCCGACGCTGCACGTCAGCATGAAGGACTTCGCCTTCATGCCCGCCAACCCGCCGCCGATCAAGGTCGGCACCACCGTGACGTGGACCTACGACGAGAGCGCGACCGACCCCATGCCCAACTGCGAGACCCTCGTGCTGTCGACCCAGTGCCCGGGCCACACGGCGACGGCGTCGACCAAGGGCCCCGACGGCAAGCCGCTGTTCAACTCGCCGACTCTGAAGAAGGCGGGCGCCTCGTACTCCTTCACGTTCACGAAGCCGGGCACCTACGCCTACTACTGCGTCTACCACGGCGGTACGAGCGCGACCGGCAAGAACAATCCGATCACCAACATGAACGGCACGATCGTCGTCGAGGGTGAGGCAGCGGCACCGGCGCCCACGACCTCCCCGCAGACGGCGGCGACGGCGACAACGGCGGCGACCCATGTGCTTGCCCGGTCGACGACCAAAGGCTTGAGCGACGGCCCCGGAGGGCTCGCCAACACCGGCGGCCCTGCGGTATTCGGCTGGGCGCTGGCGCCGGTCGCCGCCGGGCTGACGATCCGGCTACGCCGCGGCCAGAAGTTCTGAGAGCTTCACCAGCTGGAGTCCGCGCCCTCGTAGACCCTCGACGATGCGGGGCAGGGCGCGGGCGGTGAGTGGCGCCGTGTTGCCACCCGTCAGGTGCATCACGATGATCGACCCGTTCTTGGTCGACCGCAGGGTCTGATCGACGATGGCGTTGACCGACGTGCCGAAGGCGTCGCCGCTGACCACGTCGTACTGCACGACGACGACACCCGAGCGGGCGACGGCGTCGACTGCTTGCTGGTCGTAGCACCCTCCTGGGAACCGGAAGTACGGCGTCGGCGCACGTGTGAACTGGCGGAGTAGGGCTTCGGACTGCTCGACATCGGCCGCCATCTGGTCGACGGGCAGGGCGCGTCCGAGGCCGTAGCAGGGCGCCTTGAACGGCCGGTGGCTGTAGGAGTGGCTGGCCAGCTCGAAGAGCGGGTCGCCAGCCAGTCGGCGCGTGACGTCGGGATAACGCTCGATCCACTTGCCGGCGAGGAAGATCGTCGCCGGCACATGCAACTGTTGCAGCTCGGCGATGGCCTGCTCGTTCACGAACGACTTCACCCTGCCCCGGTCCAGCTCGACCAGCATCCCGTCGGTCATGTTCGTGTCGAACGTCAGGGCTACCAGCGGACGGTTGGGCGAGCCGTGGAAGACGACGCCGCGCGGCGGAGCGGTCGTCGTCGTGGTCGTGGACGACACGGTCGTCCCGGCGTGCGCGGGCCGGCCGCGCGCTGCTTTGCCCGCCGTGGTGCAAGCCGCTGTACACACGAGTGCGACCACGACCGCCACGCCCCCCAATCGCACCGTCGAAGGCTAGGAGACGAACGTTCGGGCCTCAGTGGATCTTGCACTCGGGCCCGAGCGAACCGTCGGGGTGACGGGTGCACTGGGTCCCCCAGCCCTCGCGCAGCACCTGGTCGACCACGTCGGGATGGGCACGCCGGTTGGCGTCGAGCGTCGGGCGCACGAGATGGGTCGGGCCCGCGTAGCCGGCAGGAAAAACGTCCTTCCACTCGCGCCCGAGCTGATATGCCGGGTCGCTCGCCGCCGGTCCCGACGAGCGCTCGAGGGTGACGATGATCATCTCGTCCTCGGTGCGGGCGAGATGGGTCTGCGCCGTGAATCCGAACTCCACCGACGCGAACTTGAACCGGCCCATCGCCTCGATGGTGCTGATGACCCGCCGGTGATCGACCGAGCCGGCCTGTTCGATGGCCCGCACCAGCGTTCCGAGACCGTCCGCCGGCAGCTCTTCTCCACCAGTCGGCGTCTTGTTCAGGTACTTCTTCATCCAGTCGCGGATCGCGAACGTCGGGAGGTAGACGAGCCCGCCGATGTGCCATGCCGTGACCGAGCCCGTCTTGGCCGCCCCTTGGGCCAGGTCGACGAACGACTTGTCTCCGGTACCGGTGGGGGCGCCAATGACATGTGGGTGCCACTCGGCGCCCTTCGCCGTCGGAGTGTCGACATAGGCGGCGCCGATCTGCTCTAGCTGCTGCGCGACGCCGGCGGTGTTGGCGGCCAGCCCCCACACGAGTAGCGCCTCCGGGTGCGCCGTCTTCAGCCGCTGCAGCTGCGGACCGAACTCGGAGGCGAACACGTTGAAGCTCTCGATGCCCGTCGGCGTGATCCCGAACTGGCCCGCGGCATCGGTGAAGTACTTCTTCACGCCCTCGCTCACCGTCGAGTCGAAGAGGAGGCCCACGCGCTTGTAGCCGCGGTCCTGGGAGAGGTACCGGCACAGCACCTTCACCGCCATGCTCTCGGGCATCACCAGCTGGAACACCGAGCGCTCGTCGTTGGCCGGATACAGGTCGTTGCTCGACGCCGGATCCTCGAACACCGCCATCGCCGGCATCTGGTCGCGCTTGATCAGGTTTCGGCTCTCGTCGAAGCCGAGACCGCCGCACCAGAGCACGCCGACGACGTGAGGATCGCCCGAGAACTCCTGGTATGCCCTGACGCCCGCGGTCAGCTCCTGGCCCGCGTCCCGCTGCACCAGCTCGACCTTTCGCCCACCCACGCCGCCGGTGGCGTTGATCTGCTGCACAGCGGCGTCGAGTGAGTTCTTGGTGATGGTGCCGACGAAGCTGCCGACGCCCGAGTACGGCGCGATCACCCCAACCTTGATCGTGTCACTGGCCCCGGCGCGCTTCGGCGAGGACCCGCTCGAACAGGCGGCCAGCACCGGCGAGGCCGCCACCCCCAGTCCCCCGACCATCCCCCACCGCAACACCTGCCGGCGGGAGATCTCGGACGTCACGATCCGAGGGTACGGGCGTTACGCCGGGTCGAACAGAACGGGCAACGTCTTCGGCGAGCGGAACATCAGGCCGTGCACGTGCACGTCCTCGCCGTCAGGGTCGAGACGGAGGTTCGGCAGCCGGTCGAAGAGACGGTTGAGGGCGACGCGCGTCTCCATGCGGGCCAGGTGCATCCCGAGGCACATGTGCGGCCCGAACCCGAAGGAGATGTGCTGCTTGGCGTCCCGGAAGATGTCGAAGCGGTCGGGGTCCTTGAACTTCGCCGGGTCGCGGTTGGCGGCGCCGATGCCGACGCTGATCACCGATCCGGCCGGCACGTGCATGCCGCCGACTTCGACGTCGGACAGCGCACTGCGGACGATGAACAGCAGCGGCGGCTCGTAGCGGATGCCCTCCTCGATCGCCTGCGGGAGCAGTGAGCGATCGTTGCGGACAGCGTCGAGCTGGTCTGGGTGGGTCAGCAGCGAGAACAGCAGACTGCTGCTCGACCGATAGGTGGTCTCGGCGCCCGCGGGAAGCAGCAGGCGCAGGAAGGCGAAGATCTCTTCGTCGGTCAGCTGCTGGCCGTCGATCTCGGCGCAGACCAGATCGCTGATGAGGTCGTCCTGGGGCTCCTTGCGGCGTTGGTCGACGATCCCCTTGAAGTAGTCGCGCAGGCTCTGCGACGCCGCGATCCCACGGTCCCAGTCCCAGCCCACGCTGATCAGCTCGATCGACCACCGCTGGAACTTGGCGTAGTCGGCGCGGGGCAGTCCGAGGATGCGGGCGATGACCTGGACGGGGAACGGAAACGTGTACCCGCGAACCAGGTCGACACGCCCGGCGTCGGCGAAGCGGTCGATGAGGTCGTCGCACACTGAGCCGACGAGCTCCTCCTCCCAGCGGGCGAGAGCCTTGTGCCGGAACGCCTGGGAGACGAGGGCCCGGTGGATCTTGTGCTCTGGTTCGTCCATCTCCAGGATGCTGTGACCCATCACCGGCCCCATCATCTCGGCGTAGACCTGGCTCGAGAAGTGGTGGTTGTCGCGCAGGACCTGGCTCACCAGCTCGCAGCTGTAGACGGTGAAGGACTGCGGCCCGTCGGGGTCGCGCGGGATGTCGGGGATGAAGTCGCCCTGCTGGATGGCGTGCCGCTCACGGGCGGCCGCCAGGTCCGGATAGGGATTGCGGAAGTCGCCGGCGACCATGGCCGACGCCTCGATGGCGTCGTATCCCAGGTCGTCGACCGGCTCGATCGTCGTCATGCTGTGTGCCTTCCAAAACCTGACATACCTGTCAGTATCGCAGTGTACCGACGACCGCCGGGGCGCGGTGTAGACACGGGGGATGCTGATCCGGTTGACCCGGCGAATCGCCCGTCCGCTGCTGGCGGGGATCTTCGTCCAGGGCGGTCTCGACACCTTCCGGAACCCCGGCCCTCGCGCCCAGCGGATCGAGCCGGTGATGGCGAAGGTGGGCGACGCCGTGCCCCTTCCCGACGACACCGTGTCCCTTGTGCGGTTCAACGCGGCCGTGCACGTCGTCGCCGGCACGCTGCTGGCGATGGGCAGGGTGCCGCGCCTGGCCGCTGCGGTTCTCGCCGCCTCGCTGGTACCGACCACGGTGGCCGGCCACCGCTTCTGGGAAGAGGACTCGCCGCAGTCCAAAGCCATGCAGCGCACGCACTTTCTCAAGAACCTGGCGATTCTGGGCGGTCTCATCGTGACCGCCACCGAACGCCGGTGATGGAGCCCGAGCTCGACGACGAGCAGCGAGCGACGGGTTGGCAGCGGGTCGGCGCCGCGTGCGGCATCGCCGCGGTCCTCGCCCTCGTAGCGGCGACGCTGATCGTCCCCCAGCCGCCGAAGGCCGACGCGTCCACCGGGAAGATCCTCGCCTACTACATCGACCATCGGCACTCGCTGCTGTTCGCCCAGTGGCTCACCGGGCTCGGCACGGCGTTGTTCCTCTGGTTCGTCGGCAGTCTGCGCGGCGCCTGGGCTCAGGAGCCCGGATCGGCGAGCGAGCTGTCGGCCGTCGCCTTCGGCGGCGGCGTCGTCCTGGCGGCCGGCGCCCTTGCGGGCACAGGCCTGAACCTCACCCTCGTGTACCTGGCCAGGAGCGTGCAGAACACGACCGACCTCGTGCGCGCCCTGTACATCGGCCAGGCGCTGACCCTCACCCTGATCTTCTTCGCGGCGGCCGTGTTCCTCGCCGGGGGCGGACTGCTCATCCGGCGCCTCGGAGCCACGTGGCTGGGCGGGTTCGGCGTCCTGCTCGCCGTCTTCGACCTCCTGGCCGCGGGCGCCATCTCCGACTTCAAGGGCGTGCGCTCGCCGACCGGACCGCTGCCGCTGGCCGCCTTCGCCGGCTTTCTCCTCTGGGTGTTCGCCACCTGCGTGATCATCCTGACCCGCCTCGGCCGCGGCGAAGACGAGGAGATCGACGAGATCCTCGAAGAAGAGGACGCCGAGGCGGCGCCAACGCTGCCCACGGTGCCCGCAGAGTCGCCGAGCGACTAGCGGCGCAACGCCCTCGCCGTGCGGTCGTCGGCGGGAAAGAACGACTCGATCGACAGCTCGGCCAGGGTGATGTCGAGCGCGGTGCCAAAGGTGGCGACCGTGCTGAAGAAGGCGAGCGTGTCGCCATTGCCGTCGGGTGGCCGCAGTCGCAGGGGCACGAACAGCATCGAGGCCAGATCATCGGGGCCCCGGTCAACGACGCCGGGATATGTCAGCAGCTCGTCGCGCAGGTCGACCAGCGCGGGGTCGGCCGACACCGTGATCTGTCGGTGCAGCCGCTCGACAAGGTGGGCGCTCCACTCGCCGAGATTCTCGATCCGCGGCGCCATGCCTTCGGGGTGCAGGCTCACACGAAGCGCGTTGACGGGCGGCTCGAGGAGCCCAGTCGCCACGCCCGCGAGCAGCTGGGTGAGGGCACCATTGGCCGCCACCAGGTTCCAGTGGGCGTCGACGACCAGCGCCGGGTACGGCTCGTGACCGGCGAGGATGGTGTCGAGCGCGCTGCGCACCGGCATCATCGCCTCGTCGTCGAGACGGGTCTCCCGGTAGTGG
>JAFAUA010000585.1 GCA_019243595.1 Acidimicrobiia bacterium | reverse complement strand
AGCGCACGTCTGACGCCGAACTCCGTCGAGCTCAAGCTGTCGGTACGGCCCAAGGGTCCGATGGCTCGCAACCTCCGGGCCGACGTCCGCCAGAAGAGCTCGCTCGGCGAGCCGTTCGTCAACCTCTCGCCGGTCGACCCACCCCAGCAGGGCCCGCGCCTGGCCGCGTCGTCGGATCCCGACGGCATGGTCATTCCCGTCGACCGCACGAGCTCACCCCAACCGCTGTACAACCTCCTCGGCAACCTGAACAACGTCCTGTCGAACATGAACCCCGCCGACCTCAGCGGGCTCAGCCAGGGCTTGACCGGCCTGGTCGGCCACGAGGACGACATCCGCAACGGGCTGGCCGCGTGGGCCCAAGTCGGTGACGTGCTCGGCCAGCACCACGCCGAGCTCGGCGACCTGCTGTCGGCGTCGGCCCAACTGACGTCGGCCCTCGACGCCAACCGTGAGCAGCTGGCAGGGGCCATCTCCGGGTACGCCCGCCTCGGCCAGACGCTGGCCAACCACACCGCCGAGCTGCAGGACATCCTCAAGAAGGGCGCCCAGTTCGGCACCGTCGGCAACTCGCTGCTCACCGACGCCAACGCCCCACTGAAGAACGGCCTCCTCCCCGGCCTCGACACCACGTTCCACACCCTGGCCACGCGCCCCCAGAAGGTCCTCGACCAGATGTACTGGGTCCCCGAGTTCATGGAGCGGGTGGGATATGTGCTCGACGGGACGACGATGAACATCGGCGTCGGCAACAGCTTCCCGCTGTTCCCGACGTACCAGCCGAACATGGCGGTCCCCATCTACGGCGAGGGCCTGCGCCTCGACAAGATCTTCCTGCCAACGATCGCCCAGAAGATCGAGCTCGACCTCAGCCCGCCCCAGGGCATGCAGGGCCAGGCGCCGCCGATGATGCTCCGCATCCTCAGCCCCGAAGAGGCGGCCAAGGCCATGCAGAGCCCCGCCGACCTGGCCCAGGTCCAGCAGTACGAGCAGCAGAAGATCCAGACCCAGGGGCCGCGTGAGACGCCCTAGGTCGGGGGCTACAAGACCTGCACAGAAGCGACTTTGTGGTCCTTCTCTTGTACGGTGACCAGCAAGCCGGTGTGCACGAGTTGGGGCTGCGACTGGCTCCCCTCGGAGGTAACAGTTTGATCGACGACCACGAAGAAGGTCGCCCGCCCACCGGAGACGGTCTGGACGCGAGGCCCGACGACGATGTCGCCGGTGGAGACCGACTTGTTGGCGGCGATCTTGTCGGTGAAGTTGGGCCCCATGGCGGAGCGGAAGTCCCGCTCGAAGCCGGGCGTCCCGAGGTCGAGCACCCGCTGGACGTCGGCGTCGAGCCGCTTGTAGTCGAACGAGGTCACGGCCACGGCGAAGCGTCGAGCAAGGTCAGTGTCAGCGGCGGAGGCGTGGGGGGTTCCCCGATCGGACCCGACCAGCATGACCAGCTCGAAGGCCAGCAGCACGACGAGCAGGCCCAGCACCAGCCAGCCCACGACGTTGCCGTTCCTGCTTCTGCGGATGGGGCGCTCGCCGACGGGGGCGTCGACAGCAGCAGGGACGCCGACCACGGGGGCATCGTACCGTCGGACTCGACCGCGCAAACTCGGCGCCGGGCGACGTGGCTGGCGGCGGCCGTGCTCGCGGTCGTCGTCGCCGTGCTGGCGATCGTGCTCGCCACGCGCGGCCAGAGCGCGAAGGCCCGCCAGAGCGAGGTGAAGGACACCGCCCAGAAATTCGCTCTGGCGATCTCGACGTACGACTACCACCACCTCAGCCGCGACCTCGGCAGCGTCCGGAACATGGGCGTCGGCAACTTCCGTTACCAGTACCAGGACGTGCTCGGGTCGACCGCCTTCAGCAAGGCGCTCACCGACAACCAGGCCGTGGCCACGGCCAAGCTGAAGAGCGGCCCGTTCGTCGCCGCCCTGAGCAAGAACGACGCCCGCACGTTCACGGTCGTCTCCCAGACGATCAAGGGCAGCTCCTCACCCCAGGGCGACACGCGGAATGTGCGCGTCGAGACGATCCTTGTGCGGACGTCCGACGGCTGGCGCGTCGACTGGGTGCAGATCAGCTAGATGCCCGAGCTGCCGGAGATGCAGGGCCTGGCCGAGCGGCTGGACGAGGCCCTGTCCGGCGCCACGCTGACCGGCGTCGAAGCCCTGCAGTTCTCGGCGATCAAGACAGTGGTGCCTCCTGCGGATGCGGCGGTGGGCCATGCGGTGTCGTCGGTCGGTCGGCGTGGGAAGTACCTGCTGATCGACTTCGTCGACGGGCCGCGGATGATCGTGCACCTCTCGCAAGGCGGCCGCGTCGACCTGGAGGACACGCCCAAGCGCACCCGGCCGAAGGGTGCAGTCGTCCGGTTGCGGTTCGACGGTGGCCCCGATGTGTTGGTGAAGGAGTTCGGCACCGAGCGCAAGGCCGCGTGGTGGGTGCTCGAGCCCGGCGACCTCGGCCCCCTCGACGGCCTCGGCCCTGAACCGTTCTCCGAGGAGTTCGCGGAGCTGATTCGCACCGGCCAGGACAAGCGCCGCATCCACACCATGCTCCGCGACCAGCGCACCGTCGCCGGCGTCGGCCGCGGCCACACCGACGACATCCTCCACCGGGCCCAGCTCTCGCCCTACGCCACGTTGGCGTCGTTGTCAGACGAGGAGCGCGAGCGCCTCCTGGCCGCCGTGCACGACATCCT
>JAFAUA010000471.1 GCA_019243595.1 Acidimicrobiia bacterium | reverse complement strand
CCGGAGGCCAGCTTCACACGGAAGACGGGCTTTCGCCCCGACGGGAAGGCACGAAGCAGGCGCCGCGGGACGATCCGCTGCTGTTCGTCCACGGACCACACGAGCGGCTGTTCTTGCGAAAGAACGAGTTCACCGATCGTCACCTCCTGGCCGTTGTCGGCACGGAGAAGGCGGGTCGACGCCGGGACGCAGCCCGACTCACGGAGGTCAGCGAGCATCGGGCGCTTGTCGGCTCTGTTTTCCAGTTGGCGGGAGAGCTGTGACAAGCCGATGACCGGACACTCGAGTTCGCGGGCGAGGATCTTCAGCCCGCGAGAGATCTCCGAGACCTCGACCTGACGGTTCTCGGCGTCGGGGCGGCCGGTCATCAGCTGGAGGTAGTCGACGACGATGAGGCCGAGGTCGCCGAGACGGCTCTTGAGACGGCGCGCCTTGGCGCGGATCTCCATGACCGTGAGGTGTGGATTGTCGTCGATGAAGATGTTGGCCTCGCCGAGCCGGCCGACGGCGTGGCTGATCTTCGGCCAGTCGGGCTCCTGCAGTCGACCGGTCCGCAGGCGACTCGCATCGACTCGCGCTTCGGCGCAAAGCAAGCGCTGCGTGAGCTCGAGGTGGCTCATCTCGAGGGAGAACAGCAACACGGGCCTGTTCGCGTGCATGGCCGCGTGTGCGGCGAGCCCCAACGAGAAGCTCGTCTTGCCGGCGGCCGGTCTCGCCCCGACGATGACCAGGTTCGAGGGCTGCAGACCAGCGAGCAGCCCGTCGAGGTCGGTGTAGCCGGTGGGGATGCCGGTGATGTCCTCCCCCCGCTCGTAGAGGGCCTCGATGTGGTCGAGGCTCTTCTCGAGAAGGGTCTGGATGCCCTCCATCGAGTCGGTGACTCGCTTCTGGGCGACCTCGTAGACCATGGCCTCGGCCCGGTCGACGGCCATCGCCACGTCCTCGGGGAGGTCATAGCCGAGGTCGGCGATCTCGCCGGCGACGCCGATGAGGCGGCGCAACAGGGCGTGGTCCTCGACGATGCGGGCGTAGCGGGCGGCGTTGCTGGTGGCGGGCGTGCGCGCTTCGAGCGACAGCAGGGCGGGCAGGCCGCCGACGAGCTCGTGGAGGTCGGCCCGGCGCAGCTCCTCGGAGACGGTGACGGGGTCGACCGGCTCCCCCTGGCCGTACAGCGAGCAGATGGCGTCGTAGACGTGGCCGTGGGCGGGCTTGTAGAAGTCCTCGGCGCTCAGGTGGATGTTGACCGCGGCGGCGATGGCGTCGCCGGACAGCAGCATGGCGCCGAGCAGGGACTCCTCGGCCTCCAGGTTGTGGGGCGGGATCCGACCGACGCGCTGCTGTCGGCGCCGGGCGTCGTCGATTGATTGGACCATGGGGGGGCCCACCCTCACCCGCCGGGCCTGTGGGTCGCTAGACCAACAAGCTCAGGATTTCGCTGGGGAAGAGTCGGGGACGACGGGTCCCGATGTCCACAACCGAACATCTGTTCGATTGTGGCACGTCACCTACTCGGCCACAACCTCGACGTTCAGCCGGACCTCGACCTCGGGGTGCAACCGGAGTGGCACCTCATGCGCGCCCAGAGCGCGGATCGGTTCGTCCAGATGGAGACGCTTGCGGTCGACCTCGACCCCGGACTGCGACTCGATGGCGGACGCCACGTCGGCGGGCGTGACCGAACCGAACAACCGGCCCTCGGCGCCGGCCCGGGCCGGGATGGTGATCGTGAGTGGCGTGAGCTTGGTGGCGATCTCCTCGGCCGCCTCGCGGTCGCGGGCATCGCGCACGGCGCGGGCCCTGCGCATCGACTCGGCCTGGGCGAGCGCGCCCTTCGACGCGGTCATCGCCAGGCCGCGCGGGACCAGGAAGTTGCGGGCGTAGCCGTCGGCGACGTCGAGGACGTCGCCCTTGTGGCCGACATCAGGCACGTCGGCCCGCAAGATGACCCTCACGGTGCCTCGACTTCGTCGATCTCGTCAGCCGGTGCGGCGCCGGCTGTGCCCTCTTCCTCGAGCACGGCTTCCTCGAGGCCTTGGCCCTCACTCACCAGTTCGTCCGTGTCGCCACCGGCGGCCTCGGACCGGTCGTCGCGACCCCCGCGGTCCTCACGGTCGCCGCGGTCCTCACGATCGCCCCGGTCCTCGCGTGGTCCCCGCGGGCCCCGCCCGCCGCCCCGCTCCGCGACGGTGCGCTGGCTGTAGGGAAGCAGGGCGAGCTCACGCGCCGTCTTGATGGCGACGGCGACGTCGCGCTGGTG
>JAFAUA010000369.1 GCA_019243595.1 Acidimicrobiia bacterium | reverse complement strand
CCGCGGCCGCGGACGCGGGCGGGGATGACGACGTGGCCGTCGCCGCGCCGTTGCAGGTTGCGCATCGGAATCAGCAGGGGCAGCACCGGTCCCGAACGCTGGCCGCGCACGACGATCCCCCGCTCGACCCACTTGAGCTGTCGCTCCTCGCCGTCGCGATCCCACAGCAGCGTGCCCAGCTCCCTCGGGAAGCCCCAGTTGAGGCGGCCGCCCACGCGAGCGTCGGCCTCGTCCACGACGCTCGTCGTGATGCACAGCCCCGGGCGCAGCCCGAGGCGCGCCGGTTCGGCGACGACCATCTCCGAATAGGGCCCGACCGGAGACTCCTGGTAGCGGGCGGCGATGACGACTGCAGGCCCGACGAGCGGACGCAGCCCATCCGGAAGCGCGCCGCCGCGGGGCCGGCGGGCAAGCCCGACGACGCAGTCACCGAGCAGCTTCCACGGCGCATGGGGCGCAGCCACGCGCCAACCGTAGAACGCACCCGACCCCCAAACCTCTCCGATGTTGGCGTCGCGCTCCACTTGTGCCCGTTTGCCGGGCGCGAATCAAGATCGGAGAGGTTTTGGGTGCGCGCTACTTGAGCTGGAGCGGCGCGACTGTCGTGGGCGATGTGGTGATCGTCGGCGCACCGCCGCCCCCGGGTGGCGGACCCCCGGAGCCGCGCGCCGGGAAGGTCGTGGGTGTCGTGACTTCTGTCGTCGGCGTCGGATTGCCCCGCCCGTGCGTGAAGAACAACTGGAACTCGACGGTGCCGTGGTCCTGGCCCTGCGCAACGCCCGTGAACGTCGGAGTGGAGATCTTGAAGTCGGAGAACTTGACCGGAATCTGCCCGACGACCTCGATGGTGCCGCCGTTGTGTTCGGCCCGCAGATGCGCTGTCACGATGCGCGTCACGCCTCGGAGCGTCAGCGTCCCCGTGGCGGTCATCGAGATCGGGACGCCGTTACCGGGAGGCTTGCTGAAATCGATGGCCTTGGTGAGCGTGAACGTCGAGGTCGGATAGGCGGCGGTGTCCATCAGCCGGCCGGCGTAGGTGCGGTCCCGGAGCCGCTGGTCGCTGTGCACCGACGCCATGTCCACGACGAACTTGCCCGTCTTGACAGTGGCGCCCGCGATCTCGATCGTCCCGCTCACATCGCTGGTCCGCCCGACCGCAGTGTTGTGCTGGCCCAGGAGCGTCTCCTCAACCCGGTAACCGGCCTGCGACCCGGACGTCACGCTCCACGCGCCGTCAAGCGGGACGGTCGCACCGGCGCCGCCCACCGACGTCAACGAGAACTTCTTGGGCGACGAGCCCTCAATGAAGTGGATGTACACATACGGCACGCCGATGGCGAGGACGGCCACGACCACAATCACGACCACGACCCATCGACGGAATATCGATCGCTTCGGTTGGGTCGCTTCGAGAGTGTCCATTGAGTGTCGGACCGTACTGCCGGCAGCGCACGGTTTGAGCGCGGGCCGGCGCCCTACGCAGCGCCTGTGGACCAGCTGAGCGGAAGAGTCTCGATGCCGTAGATGCCTTCGATCCCGCCGAAGCGCACGGGGCCGTCGAGGTGCGCATCGGGCATCCGTGGTGCCAGAAAGCCGAGGGCCTCTTCCAGCTCGGCGCGCGCCAGGTTGGCACCGAGGCAGAAGTGGGGACCGGCGCCGAACGTCAACAGTCGGGCGTCGTGCCCGACACGAACGTCGAACGCCTCCCCCGCCTCCCGGTTGCCGCGCTCGGCGCAGATGGCGACGATCGTCCCCTCGGGGAACACGACGCCGTGGTACTCGATGTCGTCCAGGCAGATCCGGGCCGTGAACGGCGTGACCGGCTCGACCCGCAGGACTTCGGTGACCGCGGCCGGCACCATGTCCGGCGACGACGCGAGCAGCGCCCACTGGTCCTGCGCCTCCGCGAACAGGTGCAGGGCGTGGGTCAGCTGGCTCTGGGTGGTGTCGATCGCCCCGGCCAGCACGTTCACCGCCAGGTTCACGCACTCAGCGTGCGACAGCCGCTCGCCCTCCTCCTCAGCAGCCACGAGCGCGCCGAGCAACGTCGAGGCCTCTGGCGGCTGAGCGAGCAAGTCCTCGACGTAGGCGTTGACCTCGACGACCGCGGCTTCGATCCGGGCCAGGTCGGTCGTCAGCGCCCGGATGTCGAACTGCTTCTGCACCCACGTCGACCACTCGTGCAGCCGCGGCGCATCCTCGGGCGGCGCGCCCAGGATCGTGGCGATCGTCAGCGCCGGATACGGCTTGGCGACGGCAGCCACGAACTCGGCCTGACCGTCGGCGTCGCCGTCGACGTTCTTCCAGATCTCCTCGAGCAGCTCGCGCATGACCGGACGCCAGCGGTTGGCGGCGGCCGGGGTGAAGGCACCTCCGACGATGCTGCGCAGGCGGCGGTGGGTGTCGCCGGACAGGTTGAGGATGTTGGCGTCGATGTGGTCGAACAGCGGCCCGCTCGTGATGCCGAACAGCTCGGCGATCTGGCGACCGGGAAAGGCGGTCGCCCGCGCCCGCAGAAAGAACTCACCCGCCGCCCGGTCGAGGACGACGACGGCGACCGGCGTGCGCGCCAGCCAGCTCTCCGAGCGCAGCTGGGCCAGACGGCGGTGATACTCGTCACCGACGAGGTCGGGGTCGCCGAGATCGAGCTCGGGAAGGTCCAGCTCACCGACCAGCGCCATGCGCCGGTCAGTCAACCAGTGCGGGAGCCCGAGCGGGCGATGGCCGCTTCGTCGGTGCCGAGGTAGGAGGCGATGACCGCCGGGTGGGCGAGCACCTCCGCAGGCGTTCCCTCGGCGATCACCCGACCGAGCTCGAGGGCCACCAGCCGGTCGCAGATACTGCTGATCATCGGCATGTCGTGCTCGATGACGAGCATCGAACAGCCGGTGTGCTCACGGATGCGAAGCAGCAGCGGTCCGAGCGCCTCGGTCTCCTTCTGGGCGACGCCACCCGACGGCTCGTCGAGCAACAGGATCTTGGGCTCCTGGGCGAGGATGCACGCCAGGTCGACGATGCGCCGGGTGCCCGTGGACAGCTCACCCGTCAGCTTCTGCCGGAAGGCACTCAGACCCATCAGCTCGATCAGGTCGTCGACGACGACGCGGACCTCCAACTCGGACTCGAACGACGCCGGTAGCTGCAGGGCGGCGGCGAACATGTCCCGGCTTGCCATGTGACGCTCACGCGCCACCGCGATTGTCTCGAAGACGGTGAGGCCGGGATAGAGCATGGCGTCCTGGAACGACCGCGCCATGGCGCCGATAGCCCGCTGATGCGGCGGCAGGTCGGTGATGTCGACTCCGCGCAGGCGGATGCGACCGCCGTCGATCTGCAGGAAGCCGGACACGCAATCCATCAATGTGGTTTTCCCGGCGCCGTTGTGGCCGATGAGGCCGACGATCTCCTTCGGCTGCACGTGGAGGTCGACGTGGTCGACGGCGGCGATGCCGCCGAAGCGCTTCATCACCTCGTTGCACGACAGGATCGGCGAAGCATCCGGATCGATCGTCGGGCGCACGCCCTCCGCCTCTTCGACCACCGGCGCCTCAGCCTTGCCCCGCCGACCCCGTCCCCTGCTCTTCTTGCCGGTCGCACCGTTGCCGTTCCCGGCCGCGTGGGCGGAGGCCCCTGAAATGAAAACCGACCGCAGGATGTCGGGGCGCTCGAGCAGCTCGGCGGCGGGACCCTCGAAGCGCACCTCGCCCTTCTCCATGAACACGGCTCGCTCGGCCAGCTGCAAGGCCACGTTCACCGACTGCTCGACGATGACGATCGTCGAGCCCCGGCGGTGGATTTCCCGCACCACGTCGAGCAGCTGGCCGACGATGGTGGGCGCCAGGCCGAGCGAGAGCTCGTCGATCATCACCAGCTCGGGCCTGGTCATCAGCGCCATGCCCAGGGCCAGCATCTGCTGCTCGCCGCCGGACAGGTCACCGGCCATCTGACTGCGGCGCTGGTCGAGCACCGGGAACAGGTCGAGCACCTCGGCCCGGGCCTCTCCGATGCGAGCCTTCTCGTCTGCGATCAGCCACGTCGCCAGCCTGAGGTTCTCCTCGACCGAGAGTGTCGGGAACACGCCCTTGCCGCCGGGCATCAGCGAGATGCCCTTCTTGGCCGTGTGGTCGGCGGGGGTCTTGGTGATGTTCTCGCCCTTGAAGACGACGCTGCCCGCGGTCGGCCGCACCAGGCCGCAGATGCCCTTGAGCAGCGTCGACTTGCCGGCGCCGTTGGTGCCGAGCAAGGCAACGATCTCACCCTCCGCGACGTCGAAGTCGACGCCGAACAGGATCTGCACCGGGCCGTAGGACATGTCGACCCCGCGGCACGACAGCAGGAGGTTCTCGTCCTTCTCCGGCGTCACTTGATCACACCCTCGAGCTCAGAACGCCGACCGTTGCCCTCGACCAGGTCGATCGTCGAATCGCTGAGCGCACCGGAGAGCAGATTCGACTCGTCCTCGGCGTGGTCGGCGATGCCTTCCACCCGTTTGTCGGCGACCAGGCTCGGCACGAGGATCCCGCGCCGGTTGGCGATCCAACGGAGGGCAGCGTCGCGGACGCTGTACACCACCTGGCCGATGCCACCGGGCACGACGGTGAGCACCCACAGCAAGCTGATGCCGGCAATCACGAGGTGGTACTGACCGAGGGCTGTGATGCTCTCGATGTACTTGAACACCAGCACGCCGATGACCACACCTGTGACCGAGCCGAGACCGCCGATCACGCTGTAACCGAAGATCGTGATGCTGTCGATCGCGGGGAAGCTCCCGGGGTTCAGCGCTGTCAGCAGGTAGATCGTGAGCGCACCGGCCACGCCGGCGATGATCCCGGAAATCGCGAACCCGGCGAGCTTCACGCGGGTCGTATCGACGGACGCCGCCTGCGCCGCCCGGTCGTTGTTCTCAGCGGCGATCAAGACGCGGCCGGCACGCGCCTTGCGCAGGCCCATGGTCGCCAGGATCGACACGGCGAGGAAGGACAGGCAGACCAGGTACATCGTGTACTGGTCGTTGAGGTCGAAGCGCTGGAGCAGCAATGGACGGTCGACGCCAGATGAAGGGATCCACGCTGAGAAGTTGTTCGAGTTGAGGAAGTAGAAGTCGAGGGCAACGGCGAGCGCCAGGGTCGTCACCCCGAGGAACATCCCCTTGATCCGCAGCGCGGGAAGGCCGACAAGCACGGCGACCAGCCCGCCGGTGGCCCCGGCGGCGAGAATGACGAAGAAGAAGTCGGCGTTCCAATGCGAGACCATGTTGGCGGCGACCATGGCCGCGACGCCGGCGATGCCGAACTGGCCGAGGCTCATATGACCGCCCCAGCCCGTGAGCACGACGAGCGACACGCCGATGATCGTCCACACGATGGCGTAGGACGCCAATAACTGGTTCGCCGGTCCCCAGGTCGCCGGGACGATGAGGAACGCCGCCCCCGCCAGCGCGAGGAGCACCCACTTGCCCCACCTGACCTCCGGGACCTTCCGGAGCTCCTCGGGGACCGGCTTCAGGGCAGCCACCGCAGCCCACGACGACACGGTTCCTGCGTAGGCCCGGGACAGCTTGCCCGACTGGGCGAGCAGAGCGACGATGATGACGATCAGATAGACGAGATAGATGATGTCGGGGTGGTTTGGCGCGTTCCAGTGGACGAGCTGCTCGGCGATGCCCAACCCGAGTCCGGCGAAGAACGCCGTCGGCAGCGACTCCATACGAGCGACCACGGCGGCGGCCAACAGCGGTAGCAGCACCGTCGGGCCGTTGGACGTAATTCCGGGCTTCACCCCTTCGAACGGCGCCGACAACATGTACGTCAGTACTGCGAGCGCGCCGGCGATGGCCCAGACGATCGTCGACAGGTTGCGAACGGGGATGCCGAGCAGCAGGGCCCGGTCCTCGTTCTCGGCCGCCGCCCGGACCGCGATACCCGCCTTCGTGCGCAGCAGGAACCACGCCAGAAAGGCGATGACAACGGGCACGACGGCGACGATGAGGATCTCGGCGCTGTGGAACGTCGAAACGGAGAACTTCCACGAAACGTTGAAGGGCGGTGAGAACGCCCCGGTGAGCGAGGTGAACCCCTCTTTCTTGCTCAGGTAGAGCTCCCCACCTCCGAGCGCCGTGGCCAGGCCGATCGTGGCGACGGTCAGGATGAGGCGCGGCACCTTCCGCCGGTTGAAGTTGCGGATGGTGATGATCTCGATCAGCGCACCCAGGATGAAGCCACCGATGACGGCTGTCGGAAGTGCGAACCAGTAGTTGAACCCCTTCACCTTGACCAGGCCGATGAAGAGGACGCCGATGAAGCTGCCCAGGGCGCCATGGGCGAAGTTGATGATCCGGTTCGATCGGTAGATGAGGATCAGACCGAAGGCGCCGAGGGCGTACACCGACCCGTAGACGAGGCCGCTGAGCACGATGCCGATCGGAGCCTTCTTGTAGAGCCAGCCGTGGCTCCCCGCGATCAGGCTCCAGAGGACGTAGATGCCGACGACCGTCCCGACGATGACCTGGGCTCGCCGGGCACTGTTCAGGTCGCGCCATCGTTCGACGATCGGCGAACCCAGCTCACCGAAACGGTCAGTAAGACCACTCACGAGAGAATCATGCCTCCGAGGTCAGAGGTCAGCCGGACGGGATCGGGCAGCCAGGAGGGCCCTTGGGAATGTTGTCGATCGTCCACCGCTGGCTCGACGTGCCGACGTAGGCGCCCTGCTTCTGGTTGTTGGCCGAGACTGTGGAGGGGCTCCAACAGACCTCGCGGAAGTCGTTTGGAATCGTGTACTGGTCCGCGCTCCAGCCCCACAGGCCCGCGGGCCCCAGCTTGGGCGGGAACCTGAACATGCCCTGCTGGAAGCTTTGCGGCGTGAGGTTCGGCCCCGCCAGCTGGACGCCGAGGGCCAGCATGTCCATCTGTAGATAGATGATGTCGACGAAGAAGGCGGGCTCGGTCGTCGGGTCCACCGACTTGTAGGCCTGGTAGCCGACGGTCTGGGTGTAGGGCACGGTCGGCTGGTTGGGGCTGATCCCGATGGCGTGGGAGAAGGCCTCTTGGTTGTAGAGCTGGCCGACATAGTCCTGGTCGACGAGGGCAGCGCCGATCTCGACGAACTCGGGGAGGTAGCTCTGCTGGGCCTCCTGCCCGGTCATGTACACGGGGAAGATGGGGTCGCAGCCGCACAGGATCGTCGTGTAGCCCTGGGACTTCAGCTTGGAGATCAGGTTCTGGGCCTGCTGGGACTCGGTGCCGAGGTCGAGCGTGTAGCTGTAGTTGTCGACGTGGCAGCCGGCCTTCTCCATGATCTGCTTGAACACGGTCGCCGATTCTTGGTAGAGCTCGTTCGACGGGGCGATGCCGGCGAACTTGCGACCCTTGTTCTTCAGGTCGCCACCGGCGTATGCGGCCGGCGTCCCCGGCGGGCACAGCTTCTGGACGGCGTAGTTGGCGACCGATGTGGCCAGGTGGGTGCCGTCGGTTGCCAGCGACCATGCGTACGGCGAGTGGTTCTGGTGCCAGAAGCCGGGCATGTACGGATCGCCGAAGGCGATGACTTGCTGGTTCTTAAGGGCGGTGGCGTACGGCTCGGACTGGCCGGTGAGGTCGGCGAAGGCGTTCATCTGCTTGCCGACGCTCACGGCGTCTGACTCAGCCTGCGCCTGGCCGTTGCCCTGCAGTTCGGCCGACAGCGAGCCCTGACCGGTGTAGGTCTTGAACACGAGCTTGCGCCCGTAGAAGTTGAAGTGGCTGTTGAAGTACTTGGCGAGCGTCTGGATCGTGCGCACGTTGTCGTCGTTGGTGTCGCGCAGCTGGGCGCCCGCCAGCTTCGCCAACGTCTGCTGGAACGACTGGTCGCTCGTCAGTCGGACTGCGACGGTGATGCTGTCCTTGCTCACGCCCTGGGCCGTGGCGCCGCCGTTGTCGCCCGAGAACTGGATGCACGGCGGCGAGTAGGGGTCGCCCGGAACCTGCAGCGCCTGGCCCGCGCACGCCGTCGTCTTGCCGGGAAGGCTCGTGGTCTTTCCGGCGGTGCCGGCCTGGCCGGCGGTGCCCGCCTGGCCGTTGGTGCCCCCCCCCGCCGCCGCGGGGCCAGCCGCCGCATTGCCGCTGTTGTCGCCGACGGCGACCTCCTCGCCGGCGTTGGAGGCGGCGGCCGCGTTCTTCGTCTTCTGCGCCTTGCTGGGCACGGCGACGGCGATGAGGACGATGACAAGGATCAGCGCCGCCACGGGGCCGTAGCCCCGGAGCAGCCGCTGACCGGTCGAGTAGTACGGCCGTTCGACCTGGGTGACGCCATTGCCGGCGCCGTTGGCCATCGACATGTTTGCGTTTACTCCTCGAAGTCGAATCTCAAACGTTTGCGCGCACGCCCCATCGTGCGCCGGTCGCCCTCGGCCAGAAGGGCGAGCAGGCCGAGGCCGCCCAGGCCGATCGCCAGCAGGGGGCCGCTCTCGTGTGACGTGTGGACCGCGGGCTCGATCCGCCGGCCCAGCACACTCGGCGCCTTGGAGCCACCACCGCCGCCGAGGTCAGCGGCGCCGGTGCCCAGCGTCCCTGCGGTCCCTGCGGTCCCTGCGGTCCCGGGGATCGCAGCCGTTCCCGCCGACGTGACGTCGAGGCCGGGTGTCGAGCTCGGCTGGAACACCGAGAGGTTGTACTGGTTGGCCGGGATGTCGCCGCTGGTCGCGTTGACCCCGCCCAGGGCCATGTTGAAGTAGCCGCCGCCGGTGAAGGCGGCGATGGTGATGTCGGCCACCGTGATCGGAGTGTCCGTCTGGCAGAGGGCCTGGACCAGCGCCTGAGGCTCCGACGGGCTGAAGCCGTTCTCGAGTCCGTCCTCGATC
The DNA here is from genome assembly GCA_019243595.1 of Acidimicrobiia bacterium. Taxonomy (GTDB): domain Bacteria; phylum Actinomycetota; class Acidimicrobiia; order Acidimicrobiales; family AC-14; genus CADDZP01. The sequence goes on along the minus strand of JAFAUA010000369.1, from coordinate 201 downwards.
GGGTGGAGGACACTCTGGCCGGGCACCGACGCCGACCGCACGATCTTGTCCCGGTTGGCATTGGGCAACCAGAGGAGCTCGAGCGGGCCCACGAACTGCACACCTTGGATCGTCTCGAGCTTGGGCAGGCTGATCTGGACGCCGAGGTTGGTCAGCACCTTGTTGACGGCGGCGATGGCGGCCGAGACATCGGCGGTCGGC
>JAFAUA010000288.1 GCA_019243595.1 Acidimicrobiia bacterium | reverse complement strand
TGAAGTACAAGTGCGCCGGATGCTCCCAGGTGAAGCCGATGCCTCCGTGGATCTGGATGTTCTCGGCCGTGGCGTGGAAGTACGCCTCGGAGCAGTACGACTTGGCGAGGGAGGCGACCACCGGCAACTCGTCGTTGTCCTCAGCCGCCGCCCACCCTGCGTAGTAGGCGGCCGACTTGGCCGACTCCACCTCGAGCAGCATGTCGGCGCACTTGTGCTTGATGGCCTGGAAGCTGCCGATGGGCCGGCCGAACTGGACGCGGACCTTGGCGTAGTCGACCGACATGTCGAGGCACATCTGGGCGCCGCCGACCTGCTCGGCCGCCAAAGCGACCGCCGCGAGGTCGAGCACCCGGCTGAGGACCGACCAGCCTTCGCCCTCGGTACCGAGGAGCTTGGCCGCCGTGCCCGAGAACTCGAGGCGGGCCTGCTTGCGGGTCTGGTCCATGGTCGACAACGGCGTGCGGGTGAGACCGTCGGCATCGCCCGCGACCGTGAACAGGCTCACGTTGTCGCCGGTCTTGGCGGCCACGATGATCAGGTTGGCGGTGTGGCCGTCGAGGACGAACATCTTGTGGCCGTCGATGGTGTAGCCGTCGCCCGACTTGGTCGCCGTGGCGGTGATGCCCTCGGCGTCCCAGCGGCCGTTGTCCTCGGTCATGGCCAGGGTTGCGATCGTCTCGCCGCTGGCGATGCCGGGGAGCAGCTCCTTCTTGGCCGCGTCGTCACCGCTGTGGAGGATGGCGTTGGCTGCGAGGGCGACCGCCGAGAAGTAGGGAGCGGCGAGCAGGGCCCGGCCCATCTCCTCGAGCACGACGATGAGCTCGACGTAGCTGTAGCCCGAACCGCCGTACTCCTCGGGGATCGCCAGGCCCTGCAGGCCCAGCTGGCTGCCCATCTGCTCCCAGACCGCGGGGTCGTAGCCCTCTTCGGTCTCCATGAGCCGGCGCACCTCCGCCGACGGCGACTTCTGCTCGAGGAAGGCCCGGACGGTCCGCCGGAGTTCTTCCTGCTCCTCGCTGAAGGCGAAGTTCACTTCGTGCTCCCTTGCTCTATGAGGCTGCCGGTTCGCGCGGCAGCCCCAGTACCCGCTCCCCGATGATGTTCTTCTGGATCTCGGTCGAACCCGTGTAGATCGTCTCCGCCCGGCTCAACAAGAAGCTCGACTGGAACTCCTCGAGCTCGTAGTTCGGTCCGGCCAGCACTTCCGAAAACGGGCCCATGAGCTCCATCTCGAGCTCACCCAGGTGTCGGTGCCAGTGCGACCAGTACAGCTTGCTGATCGACGCCTCCGGCGGCGGATTGCCCGTCGTCAAAAGCTTGGAGATCGACCGGAAGCCGTTGTACTTCATGATCTGTACGCCGATCCACGCGTCGGCCAGCTTCTGGCGCACGATCGGGTCGCCCGACAGGCCGTGCTTCTTGGCGTAGTCGATGACCTGCTCGGTCTCGTGCTGGAAGTGCAGCTGCTGGGCCAGGAAGGCGGTGCCCCGCTCGAAGCCGAGCGTGCCCATGGCGACCTTCCAACCGTCGCCCGGGTCGCCGACGATCAGGTCGCCGGACGTGCGGGCGTCAGTGAAGAAGACCTCGTTGAACTCCGCCGACCCGGTTAGCTGCTTGAGCGGCTTGACCTCGATGCCCGGCTGGTCCATCGGCATGAGGAGGTACGACAGGCCCTTGTGCTTGGGCGCTTCGGGATCGGTGCGGACGACGTTGAAGATCCAGTCGGCGTGGTGGGCGAGGGTCGTCCAGACCTTCTGGCCGTTCACCACCCACTCGTCGCCGTCGAGCACGGCCCTGGTCTTGATATTGGCGAGGTCAGAGCCGGCGTCGGGCTCACTGAAGCCCTGGCACCAGAGCTCCTTGCACTGGAGGATGCCGGGCAGGAACCTCTGCTTCTGTTCCTCGGTGGCGAAGGCGATGAGCGTCGGCCCGAGGAGTCCTTCGCCGAAGAAGCTCACCCGCGCCGGGGCGTTGGCCTTGGCGTACTCCTCGTTGAAGATCAGCTGCTGGGTGATCGTGGCGCCGCGGCCGCCGTACTCCTTGGGCCAGCCGAGGCCGATCCACCCCGCCTCGCCGAGCTTCTTCTCCCACTCGACGCGGACGTCCCAGCCGGTCTCGTCGGCGGGACCGCCGCCACTACCGAGGGCCGCGTACTCACCGACGAGGTGCTCCTTCAGCCAGGAACGCACCTCCTCGCGGAAGGCCTCGTCTTCGGCGCTCCAGCGGAAGTCCATGGAGCGACCGTTTTACTAGACCGAGCGGTCAAGTTTCACGCCCGCAGGCGCTGCCTCCAGAAGGCGACGCCGGCCCAGCCGCCGGCTCCCAGGAGGAGGCCACCAGCCACCCACGGCGCCAACCCGCGGTTGTCGGACGACGAACGGGGCGTCCCGAGCGCCACCTGCCCGTTCCCGGGATGGACTTCCGGGTTGTCCACGGCGATCGGTCCCGAGATCGGGATTGTGGTCGTCGTCGCGGGCGCGCTCGTGGTGGTGGCGATCGTCGCCGGCGCCACCGTGCCCTTCGGAGCCGCTTTCGTAGTTGGCCTTGGCTTGGCCGTGGTCGGCGGCGGCGGCGCGGACGCCGGCCCGCCCCGGTACTGGCCGGAGTTGGGATCAACCATCAGCGAGGACTCGTCGACGGCCTCGAACGCGCTGGCCGGGATGCGCTTCAGGTCGCTGATGAAGCCGTCGTCCCAATTGTTGATGGCCTCGCCTTGGAAGTACCAGTTGGAGCCGTTGTCGGCGAGGATCAAGCCGTAGTGCTGCATGGCCCGGAGCACGACCTGGGTGTCGGGACGGTAGCCGGCCATGTTGAAGTCGCCGCGCAGGCGGAAGCGGGCGCCCATCGGCGGCAGGTTCGGGTCCGACGCCGACCCGGCCTGGTGGCGGGCGGGCCAGAGGAAGCTCCTGTCGGTCCTCGACGCGGTGAAACGAATGGCGTGGTCGATGTTGCCGGACTGGACCTCGTCGAGCCGTAGCAGGCCCGGCATGATCGGCAGCCCGGCGGCGTCGGCCGACGTCCACGTCGCCGGGCGCAGGGCGTTGGACCGCAGGTTGAAGACCGCACCGGAGCCGGCGGTGGGACGGCCGCCGTTCCAGTTGGCGTTATAGAGCTCGTAGAGGACGCACGTGTCCTTGTCGACCATGAGGGCGTGGCGGTCGCCGGTGCTGGCCTGGCCGCCCTCGATCGGCGTGTCCGGCCCGAACGGGTACGGGCCCGGGTCGCTCTCGTCGGCGTAATCGAACGACGGCGTGACCTTGGAGTGGCTGTCGGGAACCGCCGTCCACGGGATGCCGTAGGGGGCATTGGGGTCGCCCGACGAGCCGAAGTCCGGATGCAGGTGCGTCGATCCGGCGGCCATGTTGCCGAGCCAGGCGCCGCCGTGGTCGTTGACCGGCAGGCCGCTGATGTCGGCGTGCCACACGTTGTCGGCCGGGAGGATCGGGCAGTTCGGCGCACTCGGCGGCGAGCCCGCCCACGCCGGCGACGCGGCGGCAACAACCAACCCCAGTCCGACGAGCGCGCGCCACCAACGCATGGACAGTTGATCGGCCACTCGGTGCCTTCCCCTGAAGGGTCAGGTGCCCTTTCGTACCGATCCGACGAGGACGTTGCCCTCCCGGTCGGCCTGGGCGAGAGAGATGACGTCCCGGTCGCCCATGAACCACGACTCGGGCAGCGGGTCGAGGCTGCCGTTCTCGACACCCGGCGGCGTCGGTTTGCGCACCTAGGCGTCGAACGCCTGCTCGCAGTCCGTGCCTTGGATGTGGGTGTAGTCGTCGTCGGTCGGCGCTCCGTTCGGGAAACGAGCGCGCAGGTCGACGCGCGCCGTCACCTCGGAGTGGTGGAGGCGGTCGCACGCGATCGGCCGGACCGTGGCCGTGCGGGTCGTCGGGAGATCCACGCAGTCGCCGACGCGTAGAACATCGGTGCCGTCGTACTCGGGGACCGGCGTCGTCGCCGTCGTGGTTTCGTCAGTGCTCGGGGTCTCGTCGTCGCCCGGCGGCGGCACGGTGTTGCGATTGTGGGCGTCGGCTGCAGCCTGCTCCTGGGCGATCTGCTGCGGGGTCTCCTTTAGCTCGGTGTCCTGGCTGCACCCGGTGAACGCCAGCGCGAGCGCTACGGCGAGCGCCGTGACGGGCAACCTCACGCCCTGTAGTAAACCGCTTGTATGCACTACCAGGACGAGCAAGTCGAGATCACCAAGGTGGTCGTCGGTCCTATGGACAACAACGTGTTCGTCGTGCGATGCCGCCAGACCGGCGACGCAGTCATGCTCGACGCGGCCAACGAGCACGACAAGCTGCTCGACCTCTGCAAGCGGCTCAACGTCCGCAAGGTCCTCGAGACGCACGGACACTGGGATCACATCCAGGCCGTCCCCCAGGTGCGCGACGCCGGCTACGAAGTCGGCGTC
>JAFAUA010000180.1 GCA_019243595.1 Acidimicrobiia bacterium | reverse complement strand
GCTCATCGAAGAGGTCGGCACGGTTCCGTCCGAGAGGTACGCGCATCAGCCCGAGATCTTTGCCCACTGCCAGGCGTTCGGCCGGACATTCGACCTGTACCGCCGTGCCCTCATGCACACCCGCGTCACCGACGCCCGCTGGGACGAAGCGGCGTCGCGGTGGATCCTCGAGACCGACCGCGGCGACGAGCTGCGCGCCCGCTTCGTGATCCTTGCCTCAGGCCACTACCGCGAGCCGAAGCTGCCCGGCATCCCCGGCATGGAGACCTTCAAGGGTCGCAGCTTCCACACCAGCCGGTGGGACTACGACTACACCGGCGGCGCGCCGGGCGAGCCGATGGTCAACCTCCGCGACAAGGTCGTGGCGATCGTCGGAACGGGGGCGACGGGTGTCCAGTGCGTCCCCGAGGTGGCGAAGGACGCGAAGCACCTCTACGTCATCCAGCGCACGCCCTCGTCGGTCGGCGTTCGCGACAACGGACCCACGGACCTCGACTGGTTCAAGTCCCAGAAGCCGGGCTGGCAGACGGAGCGGATGGTCAACTTCGTCGAGGGCTACCGGGGCCTCGCCCAAGAGGATCTGATCCAGGACGGCTGGAGCCAGATGGTCAGGCGCATGCGGCCGCGCGTGAAGGCCGGCATGACCATGGAAGAGATCGGCGAGCTGATGCAGATGGTCGACTACGAGATCATGGAGGACGTCCGCAAACGAGCCGAGGCGGTGGTCCGCGACCGGAGGACCGCCGAAGCGCTGAAGCCTTGGTACAACTGGATGTGCAAGCGCCCGTGCTTCCACGACGAGTATCTCGACGCGTTCAACCGGGACAACGTCACGCTCGTCGACACCGAGGGTCGGGGCGTCGACCGGATCTCCGAGCACTCGATCTTCGTGAACGGTGAGGAGATCGAGGTCGACCTGGTGGTCTTCGCGACCGGGTTCGAGCTGTCGCCGTTCGAGGATGGCTCGCCGATCCCGGTGACCGGCCGTGCCGGTCGCACGCTGGCCGAGAAGTGGAAGGACGGCGCCACCACCTTGCACGGCCAGCACGTGCACGGCTTCCCCAACTTTTTCCTGTCGACCACGCGTCAGGGATCGTGGGACAACAACTTCACCTATCCGCTAGACGTCACGGCCACGCACTTGGCCAAGCTGATTCGGCAGGCCCTGGACGACGGCATCGACACCATCGACGTCGCCGAGGACACCGAGGCCGAGTGGGTGCGCTTCCACGAGGAGAAGGGCGCGCCGGTGCAGGCGCGCTGGGCGGAGTGCACGCCGAGTTACTTCAACCGGGAGGGACACGTCGACCAGCGGATCGTGCGCAATGGGACCTTCGGCGGGTCGATCATGGAGCTTCGCGACATTCTGGCGAAGTGGCGGGAAGACGGGATGCCCGGCGCCACGATCACTAAGCAGGGGTGACTGTGCGCACGCTGCAGTCCACCGCGGTGGCGGAGGGCCTGACCTACGGCGAGGGACCCCGCTGGCGCGATGGCAAGCTCTGGTTCTCGGACATGCACGCCGACGCCGTCCGGACTCTCGATGCCGAGGGCACGGTCGGCCTCGGCGCAACCGTTCACCATCCGTCGGGCCTCGGCTGGACTCCCGACGGCGATCTGCTCGTAACCACGCTGGACACGGCGGTGCTGTCGCGGATCACGCCCGACGGTCCCCAGGTGCACTGCGATCTCAGCGAGTTCGGGTTGTCGTTGAACGACATGGTCGCCACGCCCGACGGACGCGTCTACGTCGACGTCTACACCGAGCGAGGTGCGGGTGCCCCACTGGGGGACATCGTGCTGGTTGCGCCCGACGGTTCGGCGGGTGTCGTTGCGAGCGGACTGGTCACCCCCAACGGCCTGGTAGTCACGCCGGAGGGCACCACGCTGGTCGCGTCCGAGACCTTCGGCAACAAGCTGCACGCGTGGACGATCCAGGCGGACGGGAGCCTCGCTGATCATCGGGTGTTCGCAGAGCTCGGAGATCGCTCGCCCGACGGCCTCTGCCTCGACGTCGAGGGCGGCGTGTGGGTCGGCTGTTTCCTCTCCGGCGAATTCATACGTGTGCTCGAAGGCGGCGAGATCACCGACCGCGTGCCCACCGGCGAAAGCTGGGCGGTGGCGCCCGCCCTCGGCGGGCCTGAGATGCGCACGCTCTACCTGGTCGTGAATGACACCACCTTCATGGGCATCGCCACCGGTGACTCGACCTGCCGCATCGAGATCGTCGAGGTCGAGGTGCCGGGCGCCGGTTCGCCCTGATCCGAAAGGAAGAGAACATGAGACTCACCGGCCGCGTTGCTCTGGTCATCGGCGGCTCAGCAGGCATCGGACGCGCCTGCGTGGATGCGTTCGCTGCCGACGGCGCCTCTGTGGTCGTCGCCGATGTCAACGACGAGGGAGGCGAGCAAGCCGTCGCCGACGTGACCGCAGCCGGAGGCAAGGCCGCCTTCGCGCACACGACGATCATGGAGGAGGAGTCCGTCGGCGAAAGCGTGCGTGTCGCCGTCGACACGTTCGGCGGCCTCAACATCCTCGTCACGAGCGTGGCCGGGCGCCCGCCGGCCGATGTGGGCGGCCGCGCCGAGGCCTGGAAGTACATGGTCGACATGTTCCAGACGGGGCCGTACTACGCCAGCCGTCAGGCACTGCCGGCGATCGTCGAGAGCGGCAACGGATCGGTCATCCACGTCGCGTCCATCGCTGGCATTCGCGGCATGGCCGCTGGCGACGTCGACGCCACCGCCTACCCGACCTCCAAGCACGGCGTCATCGGGCTGACGAAGACCCTGGCCCTGCAGTACGGCCCGAAGGGCGTGCGTGTGAATGCCATCTGCCCCGGCTACGTCAAGACGCAGCTCAACCAGCATCTCCATGAGGCCGACACCGACGGCAGCTTCGTGCGCGACACGCTTCGTGTGCCGCTGGAGCGCTGGGGGCGACCTGAAGAGATTGGCACGGTCGCAGCCTTTCTCGCTTCGGATGAGGCGTCGTTCATCAGCGGTCAGGCCATCGTGGTGGACGGCGGCATGACCGCTAGATAAAGGCATGCTCGGCCCCGAAGACCGCGCCCTTCGTCGGAGGCAGTACGCGGATGCGCTGTGGCGCATTGCCGAACGCGACGGTGTCGAGCGCGCATCGATGCGGGCGATCGCGAGTGAGGCGGGGACGTCGCTCGGGATGCTCCAGCACCACTTCGCGGACAAGGACGAGCTCCTTGCCCTTGCGATCCGCGACCGCATGCAGAAGAAGCACGCCGGCCTGATCCGATCGATTGAGCGCCTCGGCTCCGATCCCGAACCCGCCGCCGTGCTCGTCGCCGCCCTCCGCCACCGGCTGCCGCTCACTTCTAAGTTGCGCACCGAAGCGAGAGTGCTGCAGTACTGGCTCGTGACCGAGGCGCGCTCGCCGCTTCAGTCTGAGGTGCTCGTCGAAAGCGAGCAGGTCCTCACCGAGGTGATCGGTCGAGCGCTCGGCGCCGCCCGATCGCAGAGCCTCGTCTCCGGCGACCTCGACGTCGCCGTCCTCACCTCGGCGTTGCTGGTACTCAACGACGGCCTGATGCGCAGCCTCATGCTGGGCCGGCACACGGCGGCTGAGGCCAAGGAGATCATCGAAACCCAGGTGCGAGCGGTGCTTCGCGCCCCTCAAACAATGTCTCGACAAAGGTAAGGCTTAAGCCTTAGATGATACGTTGACCTCCATGCGTCCGGTCACCCTTCTCCACATCGCGGACGTGCACCTGGGGCTGAACAGCGCTCCCGATGGCGGCCTGGAAGAGCGGGCGTTCGCCGCCGCCATGGACCTCGCGATCGACGCCGACGTCGATGCCGTCCTCATCGTCGGGGACCTCTTCGACCACACCCGCGTCTCCGACGACCTGTTGGCGTGGACCGCCAAGGAGCTGGCGCGCGTCGAGCGGCCGGTCGTGTTGCTCGTCGGCAACCACGACGCGCTCGACGACAACTCCGTGCACCACCGATTTCGCGTGGTCGAACGGTGTCCGAACGTCATCCTGGTCGCCGATCCCGACGGCGAGCTGGTCGAGGTGCCGGGCACCGACGTCGTCGTGTGGGGCCGAGGGATGGTGCGACACGAGCGGGCGTACAAGCCCCTCGCGGGCGTGCCAGAGAAGCCCGCTGATCGATGGGGCGTGGTCGCCGCGCACGGTCTCGTTCTGCGTGACGATCGACCCAGCCACCACTCGTCGCCAATGCGGCCGGCCGAGCTCGATGCGATCGAGTGGGACTACGTCGCCTTGGGCCACCACCACGGTTACGACGTCATCCGCGAGGCCCCGACGCCGGTGGTGTACCCGGGCGCGACGGCGCGCTCGTTGCGTGGTGAACCGGGGGCGGTAGTCGTCAGGTTCTCAGAGGACGCCGGTACCGGCTTCGAGTGGGTGCCGCTTGCGGTCTAGGACGTCGAGAAGGAGTAAGGAATGAAGGCTGGAGAGAAGCTCGAGGACGCCTCGGGTGCCGCGGTGATTGTCGTGAAGCCGCCGGCGGACGGGGAGGTGGGGTTTCAGCCCGGTGGCTCGGTCGTCGTCGGTAAGCGGTATACGTGCTCGAGCTGCGAGGCGATGGTGCTCGTGACGAAACCGGGAACCGCCGAGGTTGTTTGCCACGGCGAGACAATGGCATTGGCGCAGCCGAAGCCTCTTCCGTCCTCGGACTGACCGCGACCAGGCGCTCGTGGAACAGCAAGAGATGCTCGAGCGCCTATTGGCGTCGCTGCGACTCAGAGAGGCCGACGACGGGGTCCTGCGAGGTCCGCGGGTCCACGAGGCGCCCGGTCACCCAGTGTTCGGCGGCGAGCTGCTCGGCCAGGCGATCATGGCCGCGGCCCTGCGAGTGCCTGGAAAGCGGGTGAAGTCGGTGCAAGCGATCTTCGCCCGTGGCGCCGACGCGAGAGAGCCCGTGGACATCCGAGTCGAGCCGATGCACGACGGGCGCAGCTTCGGGAGCGCGTCGGTGACATTTTCGCAGGGTGACCGGCTGTGCACGCGGGCCCTGGTGTTGCTCGACACAGCTGACCCCGATGTGGTGCGTCACCAACCCGACGCGCCGGCCGTCGAGGCACCCGACCCGCAGGCCGCCGAGGTCAACCGGGCCGCGGCGCCAGAGGCCATCGTCGTGGGCGGTGTCGACGTCCGCGATCCGGGCGCCGTGGGCCCAGCCACGCTGCAGCTGTGGGTCCGCTTCGCGGGCGCGCCGAACGACGACCCGAACCTCGCCCGCGCCCTCCTGGCGTTCGCCACCGACGGGTGGCTCATCGGTACGGCCATGCGACCACACGAGGGCATCGGCCAGTCGATGGCCCACAAGACGCTCGCGACCGGAGTGCTCAGCCACGCGCTCGTCTTCCACCAGGATCTGGATGCCAGCGAGTGGCACGTCATCGACCACGAGTCGGTGTTCGCGGGCGGCGGCCGGTGTTACGGCAGAGCCAACGTCTTCACCGCGCAGGGCGCGCTCGTGGCCAGCTTCACGCAGGAGGCCCTGCTGCGCGCCATTCCAGAGTCGAGAAAGTAGGAGAGAGCCGCATGGCGTGGGACTTCGCGACTGACCCCGAGTACCAGGAGAAGCTGGACTGGGCGGACGCCTTCGTTCGTGAGCACTGCGAGCCGCTCGATCTCGTCTTCCCGAAGCTTCAGTTCGTTCCCCTCGACGAGACCCGCCGCCGGATCATCGACCCGCTCAAGGACGAGGTCCGCAAGCGGGGCCTGTGGGCGACCCATCTTGGTCCCGAGCTCGGCGGCCAAGGCTTCGGCCAGCTCAAGCTGGCGCTGCTGAACGAGATCCTGGGCCGGTACCCGTCGGCGCCGGTGATCTTCGGCACCGCCGCCCCCGACACCGGGAACATGGAGATGCTGGCCGCCTACGGCACCGACGAGCAGAAGCGGCGCTGGCTG
>JAFAUA010000308.1 GCA_019243595.1 Acidimicrobiia bacterium | reverse complement strand
GCCCCGAGCGCCCGGCGGTGTCCGTCGTTCGATGGCCACCAGGCAGCCGCCAGACCGGAGCACGCGGCGCGCCTCTCCCAGTCCCGCGTCGAGGTCGCCCCAGTGGTGCACGCAGGCGATGGACCACATCACCGACGCGAAGTCGTCGGGTAGCGACACCGCCTCGGCGGTGCCTTGGAGGTACCGCACGTTCTTCGAGGGCCGGGTCAGGAGCCGGGCTACCCCCAGCATCACCGGTGCCGGGTCGACACCGACAACCGACGCGCCGAGCCGCGCGGCGCGGCGCACCGCCGTACCCGGTCCGCAGCCGACGTCCACAACAGTGTCGTCCGGCCCGAGCCCACTCAGCTCCTCGGCGAGGCGGGCGTCGCCTTCTCGCCCCACCACCATGGTGGCCGCGGCGATCAGGCCGGCCGCCCCAGAGAATGCGGGGTAATGGGCGTGGTGGTTGGGAACGCAGGTCTGGTCAAGAGCCATGTCCCGGACCTTGACAGTTAAACCCAGCTTCAAGTCAAGTGGTCTGGTGTCCGAGCTCCTGACCATCGGCGAGGTGGCCCGCCGGGCCCACGTCGCCACCTCGACGATCCGCTACTACGAACGCCGCGGCCTCCTGCACGCTGATGTACGACAGTCCGGCCAGCGCCGATACCGGATCGGAACACTGCGTCGCCTGGTCTTCATCGGGATGCTCCAGGACGCCGGATTGGCCCTCGATGACATCGGCGCGATCCTCCACGCCGGCACCGTGGCCGAGTGGAAGGCCGTCGCTGGCCGGCGTTTGGAGGTGCTCGACGCGCAGATCGTCCAACTGCAGCACGCTCGCGAGGTACTCACAGCCGCGCTCTTGTGCCGGTTCGACCACCCCGCGACCGACTGCAAGATCATGGGTGCCGAGATTGACCGTCGCCTTGAGGAGCAACCGTCGCGCCGGTGATCGGATCAAGAGGCGCGTCACGGTGTCCCAAGCGCACAGCCGTGGATCGACCCATGGAGCTGACCCAGATCGCCGGCCCACCGACGTCGACGATCGCTGCTTCTCCTCAGGCGGCGGTGCTCGGCTCCCCTTCGCGCCGGTGTCGGGCGAGCGAAAGTGCCAGCGCAGCACCGGCCACCACCCCCAAGCCGATGCCGCCAGCGGCACCGACGGGTAGGGCGGTGCCCGAGGCGTGATAGCAGACGAACCAATGGCTGATGTCGGGGACGTTGCCGCCGTTGTTGTACGGGGAGATGTAGTGCTGGTCCGGCTGCGCCGCCGGCGGGAGGTAGGCGGGATTGCTATAGGTGTTGTACCCGTTGCCGCCTTTGACCACGATGGCGTCGATGACAATGTCCGAGCCGGAGAGGCTGACGTCCAGCTCCTGACCCTGCCCTCGCTGGACTGGCCCACCGTTCGGCTTGACCAGACCCGCGACGTTGGAGTCGCTGGCGCCGCCGCTGTCAGCGCCCACTTGGGTGTCGGTGCCGAGGTTCACGCCTGAGCACGTCGTGACGTTGCCGTTCTGGGCTGTCGACCTGCTGTCCGACGGGCTGTCGGCGAACGCCGGTCCTGCCCCGAATACGGCGACGATCCCCGCCACTGCGACCGCCGCCATCAGGATCCTCACGCGCGCACGAACCATGTCGCCCCTAGTGGTCTCTACGGGAGGAGGGACCTCCCCTCCACTCCTACGTTTCGGACATACTAGATGAAACACTCATAACGGTCAATTCGGCTATTACCGATCTGGCGAGGTCGCGTCCTTATCGGTGGCCAATCGCAGAGGGGCATCCTTCCTCCGAAAACAGCGAGATAGGGACGATCGACCCATCAACCCGAACGTGGCGGTGCCGATGACAGGTCAGACACCACAACTCGGAGGGCAATGAAAGATGGATCTCATCCGTTACTGGCAGGAGCAGTGCGCCCCGTACCTGCGGGCGAAGTTCGGCAACAGCGAGCGTGGCGCCAGCCTCGTCGAGTACGCCCTCCTCGTGGCCCTCATCGCGGTCATCTGCATCGTTGCCATTGCCTTCCTGGGCAAGAGCGCGTCGAGCAGGTTCTCGACCGTCGGCTCCCAGGTCGCCGGCTAGACGCGGTAGTTCTCCAGCAGCGAACGAAGGACGCCCCTGCTCCGGGGCGTCCTTCGTCGCGCTCGAAGCGAACCCGCCTTGTGTCAGAGGGCAGCCCGACCGCCATCGACAATGGCCCTTCATCGAGACTCCGGGGCTCGCTCACCGACGTATCGGCGCCATGTCACCTTGCGGGGCCGCGACACCGATGGGGCCGAGCCCCTACGCGCCCCGCTTGACTGTCCGCTTCCTCGCTGCCGGGTGAAGACGTGCGGCGTAGATGGGTACGACCTCAGCGTCGGTCGGTGGCCGGCTTACCCGCTTGACCGTG
>JAFAUA010000597.1 GCA_019243595.1 Acidimicrobiia bacterium | reverse complement strand
GGGCGGGCGTTGAACTTGAGCGACTGCGGTGCCACACCGGAGCGAGTCGTGACCGTCGCCGCCTCGACCGGTGCTTCCGACGCGCCGACCGCCTCCGAGATGGCGACCACGGTCGGGATGCGCTCGAGCAGCTCGGCCTTGACGTGGCCCGAGAGCATGCTGGCCCCGGACCCGAGGAGCTGGAGCGGCGACGTGTCGTACTTGGTCGGGTGGGCGCGCAGCTCGTCGAGCAGCGGCACGGCGGACACGTCGCCGGTCATGTTCAGACTCGTGATGCGCTCTTGGTCGACCAGTCGTAGGACCGTTGCCATGTCGACGTGGCGCTCGTGATAGAGCACGACCTTGCCGCCGCCCAGGAGCGTCGCCAGGGCCGACCATTGACCGCCCGCGTGCATGAGCGGGCTGAGGCTGATCTGGATGAACTGCTCGGGGCCCGGGTCGTCGGGCGGCAGGAAGGCGCGTAGTCGCAGTGCCCGGTTCTCGATCGGCGTGCGCGTGATCTCGTCGGGCTTCTCGATCGGTGGGCCGGCCGGGTTCCCGCCGCCAAGGACGGCGAAGAAGATGTCCTCGTGGCGCCACACGACACCCTTGGGCTTGCCGGTGGTGCCGCCGGTGTACAGCACGTAGTGGTCGTCGCCCGATCGAGGTTCGAAGTCTCTCGTCGCGGAACCCTTGGCGAGTAGTGCCTCGTACTGCTCGCCGCGGGCAATCGAAGGCTCCATCACCGCCGTCATGTCGGGTTCGTGGAAGAGCGCTTTGGCGCCGGCGTCGTCCAGCACCTGGCGCAGCTCGTCGGCGACGTAGCGCCAGTTCACGTTGATCGGAACAGCACGCGCCTTGTAGCAGGCGAACATCGCCTCCAGATGCTCGGGCGAGTCGTAGAGCTGGAGACCGACATGGTCGCCGGGCCGGATCCCGAGTTCGTTTTGGAGCGCGTGGGCGAGCCGGGTGGCGCGCTCGTCAAGCTCTCGGTACGTCAGTCGTCGGTCACCGCAGACAACCGCCTCCCGGTCGGGAACGGTTTCGGCCACGAGCTCGAACAGGTCGGCGATGTTGAACGCAGGTATTTTGCGAGTCTGCCATGGCCGACCTGATCCCGAAGGAGCGCTACATCTCCCGGGAGTTCCTCGACCTGGAGATGGAACGCCTGTGGCCTCGCGTGTGGCAGATCGCCTGCCGCGAGGAGGAGATCCCCAACGCGGGCGACTACGTCGAGTACGACATCGGCGACCAGTCGATCCTCGTCGTGCGCGGCGCCGACGGGTCGATCGGCGCCTATTACAACGCGTGTCTCCACCGGGGCACGAAGCTGGGCTCGGGCGTCGGGTCGTTCGCCGAGGGACGCATCAAGTGCAGCTACCACGGCTGGTGCTACGACCTGTCGGGGTGCGTCACGTCGGTTCCCGACCGCGAGGAGTTCCCGGGGCTCCCGCTGGACCTGCGTCTCGGCGCGCTGCGCGTCGACACCTGGGGCGGGTTCGTCTTCGTCAACATGGACCTCGACGCCGAGCCGCTCCTCGACTTCCTCGACCCCATTCCGAAGCTGCTCAGCGCATACCGCCTGGACGAGATGCGCTTCCGCGCCTATCGGACGCTGGTGCTGCCGGCGAACTGGAAGGCGGTACTCGACGCCTTCAACGAGGGCTACCACGTGCAGGGCGCCCACCCGCAGATCCTGCCGTGGACCGACGATGTCTCGATCGCCTACGAGCAGTACGAAACCCACGCCCGGTACGGCCGGCTGGAGAACGCTCGTCGGGAGCTGCGGGGCAGCCCGCGCTTGGGCGATGCCGCCGGCGTCGACGAAGGCGAGATCCTCGCCGGCCTGGTCGCCGGCCTCGGCGGCGCCTTCCTGAAGGACGAGAAGGCAGTCGTCGACGAGCTGCGCGCCGCCGACCTCCCGCCCGGCGCCATGCTCAGCGCCTTCCAGGAGCGACGCATGAGGCTGCTCGCCGAGAGAGGCTTCGACACCTCCGCGTTCACGCCCGACCGAATGACCTCAGCCGAGGACGTGTACTGGTTCCCGAACATGGTCGGGCCGATCTACCCCGGCAGCGCTTTGCTCTTCCGCATGCGCCCCAACGGCCTCGACCCCGACTCTTGCCTCAAGGACGTGTGGGTGCTCGAGTGGCGGCCGCCGGGCGACGAACGTCCGATGCCGGAGCGCCGCTTCTATCCGGACTGGACGGCGAAGGAGTGGGACCCGGTCTCGACCCAGGACTACGAGAACCTGGTCAAGGTCCAGGCCGGCATGCACTCCCGCGGCTTCGAAGGCCTCCGCCTCAACGAGCGCCAAGAGGGCAACATCGCCCACATGCACCGCGTCCTCGACCGGTACCTCTCCCGTAGTTAGACCGCCTGCTTCTCGAGGATGTGCACCGCGCAGGCGGAGCCGAGGCCGATGACGTGGGTGAGGCCGACCTTGGCGCCTTCAATCTGGCGGTCGCCGGCCTCGCCGCGGAGGTGGGTGGCGACCTCGTAGATGTTGGCGGCGCCGGTGGCGCCGATGGGGTGGCCCTTGGAGATCAGGCCACCGCTGACGTTCACCGGGATCTTGCCGTCGCGCATCGGGCCGCCGGAGTCGATGAAGGCGCCGGCGCCGCCGGGCTCGCACAGCCGGAGGTTGTCGTAGTGGACGAGCTCGGCAGTGGCGAAGCAGTCGTGGAGCTCGACCAGATCGAGGTCCTGGGGGTCGACGCCGGACTGCTCGTAGGCCTGGTCGGCGGCGTTGCGCGTGAGCGTGTTGACATCGGGCTGCACCTGGCCGCCCTCGACCCATGGATCCGATGTCATCACCGACGCCGAGATCTTCACCGCCCGCTTGCGCACGTCGGGATCGAGGGTCTTCAGCTTCTTCTCGGAGACGATCACGAGGGCCGACGCGCCGTCACCCGTCGGGCAGCACATCAGCAGCGTGTTCGGGTACGCCTGCATCGGCGAGGCCTTGATCTCCTCGGTGCTGAACACCTTCCGGTATTGGGCCAAGGGGTTGAGACTCGAGTGCAGGTGGTTCTTCTCGGCGATCTTGACGAACTGGTCGAAGCCCACGCCGTCGTGCTCGGCCGCGTACGCCATCCCCGCCTCGGCGAACACGCCGGCCATGAAGTCGGTTCCGAGCACGCCTTCGATCGGCATCACCTCGCCGAAGCGGCCGTCGGGTTCGAACTTGTCGCGGCGCGGCCTCCCCATCTGGGGGATGAAGCCGGGCTTGCCCATCTGCTCGACGCCGATGGCGAGGCCCATGTCGGCCTCCCCCGCCTTGATCGACATGATCACGGTGCGCACCGCCGACGCGCCCGTCGCGCAGGCGTTGGTGACGTTGTAGACCGGGATACCGGTCTGGCCGATCTGCTTCTGGATCTTCTGGCCGAGGGTAAACGGCTCGAACTGGCAGCCGACGGCCATGACATTCATGTCGTGGATCGTGGCGCCGCCGTCGGCCAAGGCCTCGAGGGCGACGTCGGATCCGAGATCGAGGACGTCCTTGTCGGGGTGGCGCCCGAACTTCGTCATCGCTGCGCCAATGATCCACACGTTGTCGGCCATCACGCTTTCCCTTCAGCGGGTTCGAATCCGAAGGCCACGGCCTCGGTGCCGTCGACATCCACGCCGGCGGTGTAGGTCGTCATCCGCACCGGCATGTTCAGCTGCACGTGCTCGGGATCGGGCTCGACGTTGACAAGGTTGGTGTGCACAGATCCACCGCCGTCGAGATGGATGACGGCCGAGACGTAGGGCACCGGCACGGTCGGCGCCGCCCGGTGCACGATCGTGAACGACTTCAGCGTCCCGGTATCGGCCAGCCGCTTCTTGCCGAACGCGGTCTTGCCGCACTTGCCGCATGCGTTCCTGCGGTCGAGGAACAGCGCACCGCACTCGTCACAGACGTTGGCGTTCAAGTACGGCGCTCCATCGTCAAGCACCAGGTAGTCGACGATCGGCACTTGTTGACCCATGTCTGCGAGCATACGGAGCGATGACAGATTTCGACCTCACCGACAAAGTCGCCATCGTCACCGGTGGCAGCCGCGGCCTCGGGCACTCGACGGTCCTCGGCCTCGCGCGCGCGGGCGCCGACGTGGTGATCGCCAGCCGCAAGCTCGACAACTGCAAGGCCGTCGCCGACGAGGTGGAGGAGAAGACGGGCCGCAAGGCACTGGCGGTCGCGTGCCACGTCGGCCATTGGGACCAGCTCGACGGGCTCGTCGACGCCGCCTACGACCGCTTCGGCAAGGTCGACGTGCTCGTCAACAACGCCGGCATGTCGCCGCTGTACCCCGACCTGATGAGCGTGACCGAGGAGCTCTACGACAAGGTCTTCGACGTCAACCTCAAGGGCCCGTTCCGCCTCGCCGTGCTCGTCGGCACGCGCATGGTCCAGAGCGGCGACGGCGGCTCGATCATCAACGTCAGCAGCATCGGTTCTCTGCGACCCTACGGCGGCATCGTCCCCTACGCGGCAGCCAAGGCGGGGGTCAACGCCATGACCGTCGGACTGTCGGACGCCTTCGGTCCGACGGTGCGGGTCAACTGCGTGATCCCAGGATCGTTCGCCACCGACGTCGTCCAGCACTGGGACGAGGCGACCAAGCAGGGGGCCGCGGCTCGCCCGGCGCTCAAGCGCATCGGCGACCCCGACGAGATCGTCGGCGCCGTCCTCTACTTCGCCAGCGACGCGTCCAGCTACACCACCGGTGCACTTCTTAGGGTCGACGGCGGGGCCGTCTGACATGGGCACCTACGTCATCACCGGGTCGGCGTCGGGCATGGGCGCGGCGACCAAGCAGCGGCTCGAGGCCGACGGCCACGAGGTGTTCGGCATCGATGTGCGCGACGCCACCGCGACCTTCGACCTGGGCACGGCCGACGGCCGCACCAACGCCATCGAGGCCATCTTCCAGTACGCCGACGGCGCCATCGACGGCCTCGTGACCTTCGCCGGCCTCGCGGGCACGAGCACGCGGGCCGGGAGTGAGGTGGTGTCGGTGAACTACTTCGGCACCATCGCCCTTCTCGAAGGTCTGCGGCCGGCGCTGGAAGCGGCTCGCGACAAGCGGCCGGCCGCGGTGGCCATCAGCTCGAACTCGTCGACCGTGCAGCCGGGGCTGTCGGGAACGATCGTCGACGCCTGTCTGGCCGGCGACGAACAAGAGGCCCGCCGCCTGGGCGACGAACTCGGCGCACCCGTTGCCTACCCGGAATCGAAGCTCGCGGTCGCTCGCTGGGTGCGGCGAAATGCACCCAAGGCGCCGTGGGCCGGGGCGGGTATAACGCTGAATGCCATCGCTCCCGGTTACATCGAGACACCCATGACTGCAGAAATCAAACGGGACGAAAAGATCGGACCGCTGCTCGACCAGTTCCCCATCCCGGTCGGGAGGCCCGGCCGGCCGGAGGAGATCGCCAACCTCGTCGCCTTCCTGCTCGGCCCCGACGCCCGCTTCCTCTGCGGCTCGGTGGTGCTGGCCGATGGCGGCAGCGAGGCAGTTCTGCGCCCAGACCATTGGCCCGTCGCTTGGTGAGGACCTCTACCCTTTGGACAGTTGAGATGAAGGGTCTGGGAACGGACCGGGTGGTTGCGGGGTTGAGGTAAGAGGTGAGTAGTCAGCCGATGGTGAGTGACGCATCGGTCGTCGGCGCCCCCATCGACGACGGCTCCGGGGAGCACGTCGTCCACCCGCACGACTGGAAGTGGTGGGCACGACGAATCGTGGGCGCCGCCCTGCTCGGGTTGGCCATCGCCCTCGCCTATGGGCGCCGACACGAGCTGCACCAAGCGATCGATCTGCTGAGCGAGCTCCGCATCAGCGGGCTCGTCGTCGCCATCGCCTTTGAAGCCGCGTCGATGGTGGCGTTCGCCCGCCTGCAGCGGTGGCTGCTGCACGAGGGCGGGGTCGAGGTCGGGCTCATACCGATGGTGCAGATCACCCTCGCCGGCAACGCCCTCTCGACGTCGCTTCCGGGCGGCGCGGCGTGGGCGGCTGCGTGGGCCTTCGGCCAGCTGCGCCGCCGCGGCGCCGACCGCGTGCTCGCCGGGTGGGTCGTGCTCGTCGCCGGCGCCCTCGCCAGCTACGCCCTGTTCATGCTGCTCGTGATCGGGTCGCTCGTCGCGGGCTCGCGCGGACCGGCGGCCTCCGCGCGGCCGGTGCTGATCGCGCTGGCCGCCATCCCCTTCGTCGTCGCCGCCTTCGTCCTCGCCGCCAAGCGCTGGCCGATCGTCGAACGTCTGGCCCCGCCCGCCCAGCGCGCCCTGCGCGCCCTACCGAAGGGTGGCACCGCGCTCGGCGCCATCCAGCGCACGTGGGAGCGGCTGCTGACCGTGCGTCCGAGCCGCGCCGCATGGATCGAGGCGTTCGGGCTCGGTGCCCTCAACTGGCTCGAGAACTGCGCCTGTCTGGTGGCGTGTATCTGGGCCATCCACGGCCACATTCCTTGGCACGGCATCCTCGTCGCCTACACCCTCACGCAGGTGCTGGCGAGCGTGCCGATCACGCCCGG
>JAFAUA010000486.1 GCA_019243595.1 Acidimicrobiia bacterium | reverse complement strand
GTGGCGGAGATAGGCCCGTGACCAGCGCTTGCACACCGGGCACGCGCACGTCGGGTCGAGCGGTCGATCGTCATCGCGGCGCGCCGCCGCCTTGAGCGACAGGCGGCCGTCGGCGGTCAGCACCGTGCCGTGGCGGGCCAGGCGCGTCGGCAATACGCAGTCGAACATGTCGACGCCCCGAGCCACCGCCTCGACCAGCCCGACCGGGTCGCTGACGCCCATGAGGTACCTCGGCTGATCGGCCGGGAGCTCATCAACGCACGCGTCCAGGGCATCGAGCATGTCAGCGCGACTCTCGCCGACCGACAGACCACCGATGCCGTATCCGTCGAACCCGACCTCGACCGTGCGCATCGCGCTTTCGGCCCTTAGCGACCCGTCGACGCCGCCCTGCACGATGCCGAACAGGGCCTGGCCCTCGCGGCGGTGTGCCTTGCGTGCTCTCTTTGCCCACGCCGCCGTCCGCTCCACCGCCGTGCGCACGACCTCCGGCGGCGACGGCAGTGGCGGGCACACGTCGAGCACCATCTGGATGTCGGCACCCAGACGCTCCTGCACGGCGACCGCGTCCTCGGGGGTCAGCCGGTGGGTTGTGCCGTCGTAGGTCGAGCGGAAGGTGACACCGTCGTCGTCGACGCTCGGCGACAGCGAGAACACCTGGTAGCCGCCTGAGTCGGTCAAAACGTGTCCGTGCCAGGCCATGAAGCCGTGCAGGCCCCCGAGGCCTTCTACGACGTCGGTGCCCGGACGCAGCATGAGGTGATACGTGTTGGCAAGCACGACCTCGGCGCCGACGTCCTCCAGGTCGGCCGATGACACGGCCCGCACGGCGCCCCGCGTGCCGACCGGCATGAAGCACGGCGTGCGAAAGGTGCGCCGAGCAGTGGTGACGACCCCGGTGCGGGCCGCACCGTCCGTTGCAGTGACCTCGAGGCTGAGCGTCACGCGGCCGCTCGGCGCACGAGCATGGCGTCGCCGAAGGAGAGGAAGCGGTAGTCCTCGGCCAGCGCGCACTTGTAGAGGTCGCGCCAGCGGTCACCCGCGAATGCGCTGAGGAGGAGGAGCAGCGACGACCGCGGCAGGTGGAAGTTGGTGAGAAGGACGTCCACCACGCGGAAGTCGAACTCGCCGTGGATGAAGAGCTCGGTGCGGCCCTCCAGGGTGCCGAGCGCCGCGCTCTCCAGTGCCCGGACGGTCGTGGTCCCCACGGCGACCACTCTCTTTGCTTGCCGGCATGCCTCGAGCGTCTCGGGCGACACCTTGTAGCGCTCGGAGTGGATCTGGTGGTCCTCGGCCTTCTCTGCCGTCACTGGCCGGAAGGTGTCGAGGCCAACGGCGAGGTCGACTTTGGCGAGGCCGACGCCTCGGGCCCGGCAACGCTCGAGCACGTCGTCGGTGAGATGCAGGCCGGCCGTCGGAGCAGCAACCGAACCGGGCGCGTTGGCGTAGACGGTCTGGTAGCGCTCGGGATTCGCGAGAGGCGTGTGGATATACGGCGGTAGGGGGACTTCGCCCTGGTTGGCAATGTCGCCCACGACGCGGACCCGCCGGCGCCCGTCGCCGAGTTCGCTACCGACTTCAACGCTGAGGTTGTCGGCAGTGAGCACTGTGCCTTCGCGCAGGCGGCGCCCGGGCTTCACGAGGGCTTCCCATGTGCCGCTGTCGTCGAGCGGCTCTAAGAGGAACACCTCGGCCGATCCGCCTGTCGCTTTGCTGAGATGGAGCCGTGCCGGCAGCACCCGGGTTTCGTTGACTACCAGCAGGTCGCCCTCGTCGAGCACGTCGGGCAGGTCGGCGATACGGCGGTGCTGCACCGAACCGTCGGCGTCGACGGCCACCAGGAGGCGCGCCGCGTCCCGCGGCTCGATCGGCGTCTGGGCGATCGCCGACGCCGGCAGCTCGTAGTCGTAGGCGCTCATCATCGGCGCCGACGAGGCTACGAGGGGCCCGCCGCGTCGTACTCTTCTGGGCGCGGAAACCCACCGCACGGGTGGGTCAGCACGCCCAGATACGTAAGGCTCAGTTTCTCTGTCGCCTATTCGACTGATCGAACGACCCACGGGGAACACTCACCACATGAGCGATCCTGCAGACCACACGTCCGATCCCGCCGAAGTCGAGCCGACCGACAACTCCATCGGCGAGCCGGTGGACATGAACAAGGTCGAGGAGATCGAGGAACAGGTCAAAGAGTCCTAGGGACTTGCCGTCGCCGAGCGATCCCGGCGCCCGCCGGCAGGGCGTCTTCCTCCGGCTCATCGCAGCCGAACGGTTCCTCCGCGGGGCCTTCCTCATCGCCGTCGGCATCGTGCTGATCACGCACGTGCACACCGACTGGGGACGAGTACTTCGCAACGAGGCGAGCCGCTGGGGCCTGCACCCCTCCCAGGGTGGTCTCGCCAGGGTCCTGCACAAGCTCAGCGCCCTGCGACCGTCCGCGGTCGGCGCCTACGGGGCGATCGGCATCGCCTACGGGCTGCTGGAGGGCATCGAGGGCTACGGGCTGTGGCGGGAGCGCCGGTGGGCTGAGCACCTGACCGTCGTCGCGACGAGCCTGCTGCTGATTCCCGAGGTGTGGGAGCTGGCCAATCGGTTCACGACGTTCAAGGTCCTCGCCTTGATCGTCAACATCGTGATCGTGGCCTACCTGCTCGTCCGCCTGCGGCGCACTCGCCGGGCACCGACCGATGAGTCTGAGCCGCAAGCCTCGTCGTACAGGGAGCGGCGAGAGGAGCACGCGTCATGAGCCGACTGAGCAAGCAGTTTCGTGCGAAGTTGCAGAAGAGTCCGAACAAGGGCGGCTGGACCTATGTGGTCATGCCCGGCTCGGCGGAGTGCTTCGGCACACGCGGGCTGGTGAAGGTCGCGGGCACGGTGGACGGCCATCCGTTCCGAAGCTCCTTCATGGCGCTCGGCGACGGCACCCACAAGCTGCCGGTGAAGAGCGTCCTGCGGACTGCGATCGGCAAAGGAGCCGGCGACAGCGTGACAGTCCGTCTGGACGAGCGCCTCGACGACTGAGCGCCGTCTCTACTCGAACATCGAGGGCGGGGCGTCCGCGTTCTTCGGTGGCGTCAGGCCGACGTGCGACCACGCTGCCGCGGTGGCCATGCGGCCGCGGGGTGTGCGCTTGAGCATGCCGAGCTGGAGGAGGAAGGGTTCGTAGACGTCCTCGAGCGTGTCAGGTTCCTCGCCTACGCTGATGGCGAGGGTAGAGAGTCCGACCGGTCCCCCGCCGAAGCGGCGGCAGACGGCATCGAGGATGGCGCGGTCGAGCTTGTCGAGGCCCTGCTCGTCGACACCGAACAGGGCGAGGCCGTCGTGGGCAACCGCCTCGGTGACGACGCCGTCGCCGCGCACCTCGGCGTAGTCGCGGACCCGCCGAAGGAGCCGGTTGGCGATGCGCGGCGTGCCCCGCGCCCGACGGGCGATCTCGCCGGCGCCCTTCTTGTCGATCTTCACGCCGAGGATCTTGGCGGCGCGCAAGACGATGCGCTGCAGGTCGTCGGCCGCGTAGAAGTCGAGACGGGCGACGAAACCGAACCGGTCGCGCAGCGGGCCCGTGATGAGCCCCGTGCGCGTCGTGGCGCCGACCAACGTGAACTTCGGGAGGTCGAGGCGGATCGACCGGGCCGACGGGCCCTTGCCGATGACGATGTCGAGCTGGAAGTCCTCCATCGCCGGGTACAACACCTCTTCCACGGCCCTGCCGAGGCGATGGATCTCGTCGATGAAGAGGACATCGCCGTCATCGAGATTGGTGAGCAGCGCGGCCAGGTCGCCGGCCCGCTCCAACGCAGGACCCGACGTGATCCGGAAGCCGACTTGCATCTCGTTGGCGACGATGCCGGCCAGCGTGGTCTTGCCCAAGCCCGGCGGGCCGGCGAAGAGCGTGTGGTCAACGGGCTCGCCGCGCTTGCGGGCGGCGCCCAGAAGGATCTCCAGGTGCTCGCGCACCTCGGGCTGGCCGTCGAACTCGGCCAGGTGCTTTGGCCGGAGGGTGACCTCGTCATGCTCCTCTGCTGGCAGCGCCGTTGCGGCGAGGACTTCTTCTCTCATCGGGCCGCCGCCAACAGCTTCAGAGCATCGCGAAGCAACGTGTCGACGTCGCCGTCGGACGGGAGCTCACGCAGCACATCGCGGACCTCGTCGGGCTGGTAGCCGAGGCCGGCCAGGGCCGCTCCGAGGTCGGCGCGTACCGAGCCGCCGTTGGACGACACGAGCTCGAGGTCCGGAACCTCCAAGCGGCTCTTCAGATCGAGGAGCAACCGGGCGGCCGTCTTCTTGCCGACGCCCGGCACCAGCGTCAAGGCGGCCACGTCCTCGTCGAGCAAGACCCGCCGCAATGCGGAAGGCGTGTGTACCGACAGGATCGCCAGCGCCAGCGCCGGGCCGACGCCGTGGGCCCCGATCAGAGCCTCGAAGCACTGACGCTCGTCGGCGGTCGTGAACCCGTACAGCACCATCGCGTCCTCACGCACGTGCAGGTGCGTGTAGAGGAAGACCGGGCTCCCCAGCTCACCGAGCTCGGCAAGCGTCCGGGGCGCCACGACCGCCCGGTACCCGACACCGCCCACCTCGACGGTGACCTCGCCGCCCGTCGACCGGTCGAGCAAGATCCCCCGCAACGACCCGATCATTTCAGTGCCTCCGCCACTCGAGCCTGCAGCGGCGCGGCCGCCACGTGGCACAAGGCCAGAGCAAGAGCGTCGGCGGCGTCGGCCGGCTTCGGGACTTCGGCAAGGCCGAGCAGTGACTGCACCATGCGCTGCACCTGCTCCTTCCCGGCGCCGCCGTAACCGGCGACCGCCTGCTTGACCTGATTCGGCGTGTACTGGGCGACGACGCAGCCGGCGCCGGCCGCGGCGGCGAGCACCAGCCCGCTGGCCTGGCCGACCGACATCGCCGTACGCACGTTGGTCTGGAAGAACAACCGCTCCACAGAGACGACGTCGGGGCGAAGGTCGGCGAGCAGCTCCCGGATGTCGGCGTCAAGAGCGGCCAACCGCCGGGGCAGCGGATCCGACGGTGGCGTCGACAGCACGCCGACCGCGATCGCTCGCGTCTGACCGCGGGCCGCCTCCACGCAGCCGTAGCCGCACCGGGACACCCCCGGGTCGACGCCGAGCACGAACATGCGTTCGGAACGCTACCGCGACGCGCAACGGCGGGCGCGGATACCGTAAGCGCCGATGGAGCTTGCGGGTCGGAGGGTGCTGATCACCGGCGCCTCGCGCGGGATTGGCCAAGCCCTCGCCGAGCGCTTCGCCGCCGCCGGCGCGCGCGTCGCACTGGTTGCCCGCTCGGAAGGGCCGCTCAAGGAGCTGGCCGACCGTCTCGGCGGCACCGCCCACCCGGCCGACCTCTCCGACCCCGAGCAGCTCGCCGGTCTCGTCGAGCGCATCGAAGGCGACGGCGGTCCGGTCGATGTTCTCGTCAACAACGCAGGCGTCGACAAGGCTGGATTCATCTACGAGGTGTTAGCTGCCGACATCGAGCAGCTCTATCGCGTGAACCTGATCGCGCCGGTCGAGCTGTGTCGTCAGATGATTCCCCGCATGCTCGAGCGCGGTCGCGGCCACGTCGTGGTGATGTCGTCGATGGCCGGCGTCGGCTCCTATCCCGGCTACTCGATGTACGCCTCGTCCAAGGCGGCGCTCAACCACTTCACCGCCTGCCTCCGCGCCGACCTCAAGGGCAAGCCCGTCAGTACGACGCTCGTCGAGGTGGCGTTTGTCGTTCCCACCGAGATGGCGGAAAACGTCCTCAAGAACGCCGGCATCCGCAAGGCGGCCGACCGCTTCTACTCGCTGCACACCCTCGCCGACACGCCGCTCGACAAGCTGACGGCTGAGGTGGTCGACGCCGTCCGCCACGATCGCAAGCACGTACGTCTGCCACGGCGGCTCGCGCCTCTTTCTCTACTCGGCGAGGCGCCGCGCCGCAGCGTGGAGATCCTGCTGACCGGCGTCGACTGGAGCAAAGGCTGATGGACACCGTCCTCCGCGGCGCCAAGGTCGTCGACGGCACCGGCTCGCCGGCACGAGCTGCCGACGTCGGCATCGAGAACGGCCGCATCGCCGCTGTCGGCGACGTGGCTGCCAACGGAGCGAAAGAAGTCGACCTCGACGGTCTCGTCCTCGCCCCTGGCTTCATCGACATCCACACCCACTACGACGCCCAGGTGTTGTGGGACCGCGATCTCACGCCCTCTTGCTGGCACGGCGTCACCAGCGTCGTCATGGGGAACTGCGGCTTCGGCATCGCCCCGACCCGACCCGAGCACCGCTCGACGATCGCCCGCACGCTGGAGAACGTCGAGGGCATGTCGGTCGAGGCACTGGAGGCCGGCATCCCGTGGACCTTCGAGAGCTTCCCCGAGTACCTCGACGCCCTCGACAGCGCGCCCACGCGCCTCAACGTGGCCGCCATGATCGGACACACGCCGCTGCGCCTCTACGTGCTCGGCGATGAAGCCACCGAGCGTGCCGCGAAAGACGACGAGGTCGACCGCATGCGGACGCTCGTCGCCGAGGCGCTCGCAGCCGGCGCCCTCGGCTTCGCCACGTCGAAGTCACCGACCCACGCCGGCGCCGAGGGCAAGCCCGTGCCCAGCCGGCTGGCCGAGCTCGACGAGGTCATGCGCATCGCCGAAGCGGTCCGGGACGCGGGTCGGGGCGTGATGCAGATCACCCCGGGCGAGGGCATGTTCGTCGACGAGATGGCCCAGATCAGCAAGCTCACGGGACGACCCGTGTCGTGGACGGCGCTATTGACCGGGATTGGCCCGCCGGGCACCGCCATCACCCTTCTCGACATGACCGCCGACGCCGGCGACAACGTGTGGCCCCAGATCGCCTGCCGACCGCTGGTGATGCAGATCACCTTCGAGGACCCCTTCGCCTTCTCGTCGATCGACGCCTTCAAGGACGTCCTCGAGGTACCGCGTGACGCAAGGGCCGACGTCTACGCCGACCCGTCGTGGCGCGAGCGCGCACGAGCCGGCGCCGGCGGCGTGTTCTCGATCAAGTGGGACAAGACCACGATCGACGAGACCGAACGCCACCAGGCGCTGATGGGCCGGAGTCTGACCGAGATTGCCGCCGAGCGCGGCGTCGAACCGCTCGACGCGGCGATCGATCTTGCGCTCGAGGAAGACCTGAAGACCCGCTTCCGAGTCGTGCTCGCCAACGACGACGAAGAAGAGGTCGGCAAGTTGCTTCAGGACGAACGCGCCGTGCTCGGCCTCTCCGACGCCGGCGCCCACGCCAGCCAGCTGTGCGATGCCTGCTTCTCGACCCACCTGCTCGGCCACTGGACGAGGGACATGGGGATCCTCTCCCTCGAGCAGGCCGTTTGGCGCCTCACCGGGCAGCCCGCCCAGATCTTCGGCATCACCGACCGCGGCCTCATCCAAGAAGGCAAAGCCGCCGACCTCGTCGCCTTCGACCCCGACGCCATCGGTGTCACGGCCCAGGAGCGGGTCTGGGACCTCCCCGCCGGTGCCGACCGCCTCATCGTCCGGAGCACAGGCGTCGAGCACGTCTGGGTCAACGGCACCGCCATCCGCGAGAACGGCGCCGACGTCGCCGAAGCCCGCCCCGGCAAGCTCCTTAGAGGTGGAAAGGCCTAGGCGTTC
>JAFAUA010000437.1 GCA_019243595.1 Acidimicrobiia bacterium | reverse complement strand
GGTCGGTGATCTCGGCCGACGAGAGGCCGAGGTTGGGCATCTTCGAGCCGGGCTTCACCCCCGGCGGATCGTGGAGCCACATGCGGAGGTTGTCGGGCGTCATGTCGAAGGTGTCGCCGGCGAAGGCAGAACGGCCGTAGACGTGGGTCAGGTTAGGACCGACCTTGCCCGTGCTGACACCCTCCACCGTGTGGCAGCCCGAGCAGCCCTTGGTGGTGAACAGGGCATAGCCGTCGCCCGCGGTAGAGCCAGTGGTCGGCGTCGCAGGCGCCGTCTTCATGGCCGTCACCCACTTGTCGAAGTCGGCGGGTGTGTCCGCGAAGGCCCGCAGGCGCATGTTGGCGTGGGAGAGCCCGCAGAACTCCGCGCACTGGCCCAGGTAGACGCCCGGCTTGTCGGCCTTCATGGTGATGCGGGCGGTTCGCCCGGGCTCGGCGTCGTGCTTGCCGCTGAGACGAGGGATCCAGAAGCTGTGGATCACGTCGGCGCTTTTGATGGTGAACGTGACGTCCCGCCCGGTCGGGAGGTGCACCTCGTTGGCCGTCGTGATGCCGAGCTGCGGGTAGTTGTACTCCCACCAGAACTGGTGGCCGGTGACGGTCACCTGCATGGCGTTCTTCGGATTGCGGGCCAGGTCGAAGATCGTCTTGAAGGTGGGAATGGCGACGCCGAGAAGGATGAGGGCGGGGACGAGCGTCCACGTCATCTCGAGACGCGTGTTGCCGTGGACCTGCACGGGCTCGGGCCGGTCGTCGCGGTGGCGGTAGCGCCAGATGAGGAAGACGACGCCGAACTCGACGAGGGCAAACACGGCCGCCGCGATCCAGAAGACGCCGGTGAACAGGGTGTCGATCTTGTGGCCGACGGGACCCTCGGGCTTGAGCGTCGTCTGCGGCGCGTGCTTCGCGCAGGCGGCGCTGACCAGGCCGATGCCGACGATGAGCGCGATCCAGATGTTCCGGGGCTTCCTCACGACTTGGTCTCCGTCATCGCCTTCAGCGTGTCGTCCAGCTGGGACCGCGTGACGGGCCCGGTGACCCGCTGCACGATGCGCCCGTCGCGGTCGATGAACACGCTCGTCGGCATGCCGCGGAGGCGGTAGGCGCCGTCGAGCGTCGCGTTGGGATCGGCCGCCAGCGGATAGGTGACGTGCGTCTTCTGGGCGAAGGCGAGGGCGTCAGGCTTGTAGTCCTGGCGGTCGATGCCGATGAACTGCACCTTCGATCCCCATTGGTTGTGGGCCGACTCGAGCAACGGCATCTCGTCCTTGCACGGGACGCACCACGTGGCCCAGAAGTTCACGAGCACGGGCTTGCCCCGGTAGGACGCCAGGTTGATCGCGGCCTTGCCGTCCTGGAGGTTGGCCAGCGTGAAGTCGGGGGCGGCCTGGCCGCCGGTCGCGGTCTTGCCACCACCCCCGCTCGTCAGCAGCACGGCCGCCACTAGCGCCCCCACCACCACGAGGACGACGACGGCCACGACCGTCCGACTGCCACTCCGGCCCGTCGCAGGTGCCTCACTGGACGTTGATCGTTCCTGTCATGTTCGGGTGGACGTCACAGTGGAAGTAGAGCTTCCCCGGACCTTGGGTCGTGAACTTGTAGTCCGCGGTCGTCGGTCCCGACACCGGGTCCTGCTTGTAAAGCGTGTTGCTCCCGCCCTGGTCGGTGGTGATGTCGACGTTGTGGGGGATGCCGGCGTCCTGGTTGTTGAAGTGGATGACGACCGGGCTGTTGGCCTTGAGCGTCAGCGTCGTCTGCACGAAGGAGATGCCCTTGGCGTCGAGGTTGGCGCTCGTTCCGCCGCCACCGCCGGGCGCGGCGGCCGGCTTGGTCGTCGGCGGCGCGCCGGTCGTCGCGGTCGACTTGGCGGGCGTGGGTGCAGCCCCCTGGCCCGCTGCGCCGCCACCGGTGCCCTTGATCGTCACCGTGCCGGTCATGTTCGGGTGGACGTCGCAGTGGTAGTAGTACGTGCCCGCCTTCGGCGCCGTGAACTGGTACGTCGAGGAGATCGGGCCGGGCAGCGGGTCCTGCTTGTAAAAGGTCTGCGTGCCCTCCTGGTCGACGGTGAAGTCCATGTTGTGCGGGACCTTGTCGTCGTTCTTGAAGGTCACGGTGGTGACGGCGCCCGCCTCGAAGTTCAGATGCTTCTGCACGAAGGCGATGTTCTGGGCGACCACCGTCACCGGCGGCGGGCCCGCCTTGCGCTCCTCGGGGCGCTGGCCGACGCCGTAGGCGGCGAGACCGCCGGCGCCGAACAGGAGGGCGAGACCGGCGCCGGCGCGCACGAGCGTGCGGGTCGGCACCGAGGGCGTGTTGGCGACGAGGAAGCCGCCCATGAGGATGAGGATGGCGACGCCGATGGCCACGATCACCGAGATGTCGTGGTTGACGGCCAGCAGCATCCTCGACATCAGGAACATGAAGCTGGCGATGACGGCGAGGGCGACGATGGGGATCGCGAACGGCATCACGTTCACCGGCCGGCCTCGATGCTCGCCCTGCAGCACCGTCGACACAGCGGCGACAGTGATCAGGGCGACGAGGACGCCCACGATCGTCAGCGACAGCCCGTAGAGGGCGCCGGCGGCGAGCAGCACGATGGCGGCGGCGCCGGCGAACGGCGTGGCGGATGGCGCGGGCAGCGGGCTCCAGCGCACGGAGCGCACCGCCGGTGCCTCGTCGGCCGGAGCGGTCACCATCTCCTCGGCCAGCTGGCCCCGGTAGGCGAGCACGCTGATGACCCCGGCGGCAATGGCCGCGATCGACAGACCGCCGAGGAGGAT
>JAFAUA010000262.1 GCA_019243595.1 Acidimicrobiia bacterium | reverse complement strand
GCGCCAGCAGGGCGCGCAGACGAAAACGTCCCGACATTTGGTGTCCCTCCGATTGGGTCGTGGTGCCTGCCCACGGGGGACACGAGGCCCCCATTCGGTAGCTCGGCTGCCGTGAGGACGATGTCCCGTTAGGCCCGTAGCTTTGCGTCTTCCGGATTTCTCCGGAGTTGCCCTTTCGTGGGTTCTGTCAGTCCCGGTATCGGCTGCGGTACTAGTTCTCTTGAGCCAGTTGCAGGGAAATGTCCGGCAAGCGCATCGCTACGCTCCCGAAAATGGATGGCGGCGTCGCCCGACGGATGTGGCGGGTGCTGGAGCCGTTCCACGCCGTCACCTACTTCAGCGACGAGAGCCGCCAGGCGTTCAACGACGCCGGCCTCCGCGGTTTCTGGATGGGGTACTTCGCGGGGCGGGCGGCCCCGATGGGCCCGGTCGGACCGGGTGTCGTCACCGCCACCTTCTACGGGTTCCGCCACAGCATGGTCGCCCGCGCCCTCCCCGACGCCTGGACGTTCGCGACCGTCACCGACGTGCTGACCGCTCGTCTCCGCGGCGTCGACCGCGCCCTGCGGCGACTGCTGGGCGACGGCGTCCACAGTCCTGAGATCGCCGAGGCCGCCGGGCTGAGCAGGGCCGCCGCCGAAGCCGCCGATCGCGCCGGGCGCCCGCTCTACGCGGCCAACGCCGACCTCCCCTGGCCCGCCGAAGCACACCTCGTGCTGTGGCAGGCGACAACCCTGCTGCGCGAGCACCGCGGCGACGGGCACGTCGTCGCCCTCGCTGCGGCCGGCCTCGACGGGTGCGAGTCCCACGTGAGCATGGCCGCGACCGGTGGCCTTGGACGCGACGTCCTCCAGTCGAATCGAGGGTGGACGGACGAGGAGTGGGACGCCGCGGTGCGCCGCCTGCAGGCGCGCGGCTGGTTGGACGAGGCCGGCAACGTCACCGACGCCGGAAACGCTGGCCGGCGCGAGATCGAGCGGCGCACCGACGAGCTCGCGCTCGAGCCCTGGAACGCACTCGGTGACGACAAGGCCGACCGCCTGGCCGAACTGGCGTCGCCGATCGTGCAGCGCCTCGTGGACAGCGGCGGCTTCCCGGTGCCGAACCCGATCGGCGTGCCGAGCTCGTGATCGACGGAGCGGCGACGTTGGCGGCGCGGATCCGCGCCGAGGAACTTTCGGCCCAGGATGCCGTCGAGGGATGCCTGGACGCCATCGGTCGCGTGAACGGCGCGCTGAACGCCGTCGTACAGCTGGCCTCCGAGGGGGCGCGGTCCGAAGCGGTAGCCGCCGACGAACGGCAGGCCTCCGGTGCACCGCTCGGGCCCCTCCACGGCGTCCCGGTGACGATCAAGGACTGCTTCGCGACCGACGGCATCGTCACCACCGTCGGCACCGCCGGCCTGCGGGCGTTCGTTCCCGACGCCGACGACGTCACCGTCGGCCGCCTGCGAGCTGCCGGCGCCATCGTCGTCGGCAAGACCAACTGCCCCGAGTTCCTGCTGGGCTTCGAGAGCGACAACTTGGTCTACGGGCGGACCGCCAACCCCTACGACGTGGGCCACACGTGCGGCGGTAGCAGCGGCGGTGAGGCCGCGATCGTGGGCGCCGGCGCCTCGCCGCTGGGCTTGGGCAGCGATTCGGGCGGCAGCCTGCGCGTCCCCGCCCACTTCTGCGGCGTGCCGACGCTCAAGCCGACGCACGGCCGCGTCCCGATCACGAGTGCCGTGTTCCCGAGCGCCGGTCCGTTCAGTCGGCTGCGGGCCGTCGGCACCCTGGCACCGACGGTCGACGATCTGGCGCTCGCCCTGACCGTCCTCGCCGGGCCCGACGGGCGCGACCCGTGGGCAGCGCCGGTGCCTGTTCCGGACCCGGCGGCCGTCGACGTGGCGTCACTGCGCGTTGCCGTCTACACCGACGACGGCGTGGGCTCGCCGACGCCCGAAACCGTCGCCGCTGTCGAGGGAGCCGCTGCCGCGCTCGAGAAGGCGGGTGCGGAGGTCGAGGCCGTCCGGCTTCCCGTCGCCGAGCAGGCGGTCGAGCTCTACACGGGCATCCTCGGCGGCGACGGCGGCGCCGGGCTGCGTCGCCTGCTCGACATGGTCGGCACCACCGAACCGAGTCCGCTCATCGCCAACATGCTCGCCTTCATGTCGGCCAATGTGCAGCCGGCGTCGGAGTACGCCGACCGGCTCGCCCGCTGGGACCGCTTCCGTCTCGACGCCATGACCTTCCTCGACCGCGTCGACGTCGTGCTGTCGCCGGTCGCCGCCGTGCCCGCGCTCCCGCACGGAACGACGTTCGAAAACATCAACGCCTTCGGCTACGTCTTCACCCACAACCTCACCGGCTGGCCCGCCGCCGTCGTCCGCGCCGGCACCTCGCCCGAGGGCCTGCCGATCGGCGTCCAGATCGCGTGCGCGCCATGGCGGGACGACCGGGCGTTGGCCGTCGCCCGTCTCCTCGAGGCCGAGCTCGGGCCGTTCCCGCCACCTACGATCGCGGCGTGAGCCCCCTCCTCGACCGCTTCAGCCTGTCCGACCGCGCCGCCGTCGTCACCGGCGCCGGCCGCGGCATCGGCGCCGCCACCGCCCTCGCTCTCGCTGAAGCGGGTGCCGACGTCGTCATCGCTGCCCGCACCAAGGAACAGCTCGACGAGGTGGCGTCGGGCGTCGCCGAACGCGGACGTCGTGCCGCGGTCGTGCCGTGCGATCTCAGCGACGTCGACAACCTCAACGGACTCGTCGACACAGCGATGAGC
>JAFAUA010000144.1 GCA_019243595.1 Acidimicrobiia bacterium | reverse complement strand
CGGCGGCATCAACGCCGGACGGTCCGACCGCCTGAGCCTGGCCGCCGTCGCTCCCGACCTGTTCACCGCCTTCCGGCGCCATCGCAGTCTGATCGTCGGATTGCGTAGCGAGCGGCGCAAGACCCCGCCCTCGGATGCCCCGCTGTTCCTCGGGCTGCGCGGCGGCATGGAGCGGCTCACGTCGACGCTGGCCGCCAAGCTCGACATCAGGCTTTCTACCGCGGTCGAGGCCGTTTCAAGGCCAGAGGGCCACTTGTCGGTTGCCGTGCGCGGCGGTGAGGGGCTGCCCGCCGACGCGGTCGTGCTGGCGACGCCGGCCCCGACCACCGCAGACGCTCTGCTCGGCGCAAGCCCGAAAGCGGCAGCGTCGCTTTCCCAGATTCGGTACGCGTCGGTCGCCGTCGCCACCCTGGCGTACAAGCCGGCCGACGTCGTCCACCCACTGAACGGAAGCGGCTTCCTCGTCCCCCGCGTCGACGGCCGCCTTCTGACGGCGTGCACGTGGTTCAGCTCCAAGTGGCCCGACGTGCAACCCAACGGCCTCGTCCTGCTTCGCTGCTCGGCCGGCCGCGACGGTGACGAGCGCACCGCCGAGCTCGACGACACCGAGCTCGTGGCCCGTCTCCACGCCGAGGCGGCCGAGGCGCTGGGCCTGCGGGCAGCGCCCGTCGAGTCGGTCGTCACCCGGTGGCCGAACGCCTTCCCGCAGTACGACGTCGGCCACCTCGGCCGCGTCGACGCCGCGGAACGGGCCCTGGCGCGCCAACTCCCCGGCGTGACGCTCGTGGGAGCGTCCTACCGGGGAGTCGGAATTGCGTCGTGTGTGCGTCAGGCGAAGGAGGTCGCCGGCCGCGTTGCCGGCGCCCTCGGGACCCTCCGTAGTTAGGCGACGACTTCCCTTCGACGGGCGTAGCCGGCACGGCGGGTACCGCCAAAGAACACCGGCGAGATCGACGCTGCGACCAGGCTCAGGGCACCGGCGACGATGAACGCCCAACCGGTGGCGTCCTCGGTCCGCAGGTCGGTCTTGTCGACCATCACTGCGATACCGAAAGCGAGCGCCAGAATGCCGAGGAACGTCATCAGCCCTCGCGCTCCACCTGGGATCACGCCGGCGCCGATCATCAAGAGACCGAACACGATCTCACCGATGGCCAGCCATGCCGTGTGCTGCCACAGCGGCCCGTTCGAGCGGACGACGTCCATCGCATTCGAATGGATGCCGGTCTTCGTCAGCGCAATGACGCCGACAACGGTGGCGATGATCCCGATCGCGAGAGCGATCAGCTGAGCCGGGCTCCACGGCGGGCGCTCGACAGCGCTACGCCGCGTTGCAACTTCGTCTTCGGCGACAGCGGCGTCTGCCCTGTCGTCGACGATCCTTCTCCTTCGAACCATTGTTCAGAACCTCCTACGTCCTGTATTCAGCGTGTCCCCCTGAAATAAAGGCCCGAAACATGGGTAGAAAAGGGACATGGCTGGCTCGCGCGCGATCCCGATCGGCGGCGAACGGTTCTCCGGCACCGAGACAAAAGCCGTCAACTCCCCCTATGACGGCACCGAGCTCGCCACCGTGCCGGTGTGTGAACCAAAGGACGTCGATCGCGCCGTCGACGCGGCCAAGAAGGCACTCGCCGAGAACCCTCTGCCGCCGTGGAAGCGGGCCGAGATACTCGACGCTGCGGCTCGACTGCTGAACGAACGCAGCGAGCAGTTCGCTCGCACCCTCGCGGCCGAGAGCGCCAAGCCCATCAAGACGGCGCGCGTCGAAGCCGAGCGCGCCGTCAGCACGTTCACCTTTGCCGCGGTCGAGGCGCGCAAGCTCGCCGGCGAGATGGTGCCCATCGACGCCAGCGAGGTCGGTGACGGCAAGCTCGCGTTCACGCTGCCGCTGCCGATCGGCGTCGTCGGCGCCATCTCTCCGTTCAACTTCCCGTTGAACCTGGTGGCCCACAAGGTGGCGCCCGCCATCGCCGCCGGCTGCCCGGTGGTTCTCAAGCCGGCGACGCAGACGCCCCTGTCGGCGATCGATCTCGCTGACATGCTGCTCGACGAGTGCGGGCTCCCCGCCGGCTATCTCAACGTCGTCACCGGCGGCGGCAGCACCGTCGGCAACGCGATCGTCGAGCACCCCGACATCGCCCTGATCACGTTCACCGGATCGGGCAAGGTGGGCTGGGAGCTCAAGGCCAAGGCCGGTCGCAAGAAGGTCGGCCTCGAGCTCGGCAACAACGCGCCGATCATCCTCGAGCCCGACGGCGACTGGGACCGGGCCGCCCGCAAGATCTCGGTCGCCGGGTTCAGCCACGCCGGCCAGTCGTGCATCTCCATCCAGCGCATCTACGTGCACGAGGACGTCGCCGACCGCTTCACCGACACCCTCGCCAAGCTGGTCGGTGACCTGGTGGTCGGCGACCCCATGGACGACAACACCGACGTGTCCGCGCTCATCACTCCCGATGACTGCACGCGCGTGAAGGAGTGGATCGACGAGGCCGTGCAAGCCGGCGCCGAGGTCGTGGTAGGCGGCGACGTCGTCGACGGCCTGCTGCAACCCACAGTGCTGCGCAACGTCAGGAGCGACATGCGCGTGATGCGCGAGGAGGTGTTCGGGCCCGTCGTCGGCGTCCAGTCGTACCGCGACATCGACGAAGCGCTCGCCCTCGCCAACGACACCGACTACGGGCTCCAGGCCGGCATCTTCACCAAGAACCTCGACCACGCTCTCGCCGCCGCCCGCACCCTCGAGTTCGGCGGCGTGACGGTCAACGAGGTCCCCACCTGGCGCGCTGATCAGATGCCCTACGGCGGCGTGAAGGCCAGCGGCAATACCCGCGAGGGCCCGCCGTACTCGGTCCGGGAGATGACCGAGTTCCGCCTGGTCATCGTGCAGCCCAGCTGAGGCCGGGAACTCCACACGGCGGCGACGTGTTGGAATAGCCACAACGCAACGAAGGAGCGCCACGTGGCAAACCAACCTGAGACCGCCATCCTCGCCGGGGGCTGCTTCTGGGGGATGCAGGACCTGATCCGGAAGCGCCCCGGGGTCATCTCCACCCGCGTCGGCTACACGGGCGGCGAGGTCACCAACGCCACCTACCGCAACCACCGCGGGCACGCCGAGGCGATCGAGATCGTCTTCGACCCCGACACCGTCACCTACCGCGACCTGCTCGAGTTCTTCTTCCAGATCCACGATCCGACCACGAAGAACCGCCAGGGCAACGACATCGGCGACAGCTACCGGTCGGCGATCTTCTACACCAGCGACGAGCAGAAGCGGGTCGCCGAGGACACCATCGCCGACGTCGACGCCTCCGGCCTGTGGCCGGGCAAGGTCGTCACCGAGGTCACCCAGGCCGGCCCGTTCTGGGAGGCCGAACCCGAGCACCAGGACTACCTGGAGCGCTATCCGAACGGCTACACGTGCCACTACCCGCGGCCGGACTGGAAGCTCCCGCGCCGCGCTGATTCCACGGCCTAGTGCCGGACAAGTTCCCCGAGAATCTCAAGCCGATGGCGGCGACCCTTCTCCCGAAGGGTCTGCCGTCACCCGACGAGGCGTACGCCTACGAGTTCAAGTGGGACGGGGTCCGCGCCCTCACGTACGTGCGACGCAAGGGTGAGGTCTGCGCCCAGAGCCGCAACCTCCTCGATATCACCGGCCAGTACCCCGAACTGATGAGCGTCGGCGAAAAGCTCGCCGGTCGCACCGCGGTGATCGACGGGGAGATCGTGGCCCTCGACAAGAAGGGGCGGCCCAGCTTCCAGATGTTGCAGGGCCGCATGCACGTCGGCTCGGCGGCCGAGGTGCGCAGGCGCATGGCCGACACCCCGGTGGCCTATCTCGTGTTCGACGTCCTCTACCTCGACGGCAAGTTGACAATGCGGCTGCCGTACACCGAACGCCGGGCCCTGCTCGAAGAGCTTCCCCTCGGCGGACCCTGCTGCCAGATCCCCCCGAGCACCGTCGGAAACGGCGCCCACGTGGTCGAGGCAAGCCAGAAGACGGGGCTGGAAGGCGTGATGGCCAAGCGCCTCGACAGCATCTACGAAGTGGGCAAGCGCTCGCGCGCCTGGCTCAAGGTCAAAAACCACCGCGGCCAGGAGTTCGTCATCGGCGGCTGGTCGACGGGAGAGGGACGCCGGGCGGGGACGATCGGCGCCCTGCTCCTCGGCTACTACGACGACGGGAAGCTGATCTACGCGGGTCACGTCGGCACCGGGTTCACCGACAAGCTGCTGGCCGAGCTGCAGAAGGAGATGGCGCCGCTGGTGCGGCCCGACAGCCCGTTCGCCACGCCTGTCGCGCGCGTGAAGAACGCGACGTTCGTCGAGCCCAAGCTGGTCGGCGAGGTCCAGTTCGCCGAGTGGACGCGAGAGGGCACGCTGCGCCAGCCGTCGTTCAAAGGCCTGCGCGAGGACAAGGATCCCCGCAAGGTCGTCAGGGAAGAAGGCCCTGAATAACGCGACTATGTAGGCATGCCTAGGTCCATCTGGGGAGGCGCCATCAGCTTCGGGCTGGTGAACGTCCCCGTGAAGCTGGTGAGCGCGGTGTCGCCCAAGGACGTGCGCTTCCACCAGCTCGAAGCCAAGTCCAACGCCCGCATCAAGCAGAAGCGGGTCTCGTCGGAGACCGGCGAAGAGGTCCCCTTCGACAACATCGTCAAGGGCTATGAGATCGCGCCCGACCAGTACGTGACGATCACGCCCGACGAGCTCGAGTCCCTCGATCCCAAGGCCACGAAGTCGATCGACATCGAGGACTTCGTCGACCTCGACCAGATCGACCCCGTGTACTACGAGCGTTCCTACTACCTGGTGCCCGATGCCGGCGGCGCCAAGGCCTACGCCCTGCTGGTGCAGGCCATGAAGGAATCGGGGATGGTGGCGATCGCCCGCATGGTGCTGCGCACCAAGCAGTACCTGGTCGCGCTGCGCGCCGTCGGCGACGTGCTGGTGATCGAGACCCTCTACTTCAACGACGAGGTCATCGACCCCGACGAGCTCGACGGCGTCCCCCACGACGTCGACGTCAGCGACCGCGAGCTGAAGATCGCCCGCCAGCTGATCGAGTCGCTGGCCACCGAGTTCGAGCCCGAGCGCTACCGCGACGAGTACCGCGAGCGGGTCCTCGAGCTCATCGAGAAGAAGGCCGAAGGTCAGGAGATCGTGCTCCAGCCCCAGACCGAGGAGCCGGCCCAGGTCGTCGACCTCATGGCCGCCCTCGAAGCCAGCCTCGCGGCGGTCAAGGACGCCAAGGACGAGCCA
Organism: Acidimicrobiia bacterium; assembly: GCA_019243595.1. GTDB lineage: Bacteria > Actinomycetota > Acidimicrobiia > Acidimicrobiales > AC-14 > CADDZP01. The sequence continues at coordinate 756 of JAFAUA010000144.1, read as the reverse complement.
AAACCCGCAAAGAAGGCCGCTAAGAAGAAGTAGGTGGCCGCTGACGCGCAGGTCGAGATCAAGGGGAAGCGCCTCAAGCTCTCCAACCTCGACAAGGTCTTCTATCCGAAGACGGGCTTCACCAAGGGCCAGGTCATCGACTACTACACGCGCGTCTCCGGCGCCCTGCTCCCGCACCTGAAGAAGCGTCCGCTCACGCTGAAGCGGTACCCCAACGGCGTCGACGAGAAGTTCTTCTACGAGAAGCGCTGCCCGACGCACCGCCCCGAGTGGGTGGCGACGGCGCCGGTGCCGAGCGACCGCCACGGCGGTCCGATCGACTACTGCCTCTGCAACGACCTGCCCACGCTCGTGTGGGTCGCCAACATGGCGTCGATCGAGCTGCACCCGTCGCTGTCGCACGCCCCCAAGATCGAGCAGCCGACGACTCTTGCCTTCGATCTCGACCCAGGCCCACCGGCCGCCATTCTCGAGTGCGCCCAGGTCGGTCTCTGGGTGCGCGACGTCCTCGCCGAGTTCGGCCTCGAGAGCTTCCCGAAGACCTCGGGGTCCAAGGGCATGCAGGTGTACGTGCCGCTGAACACCGCCGTGACCTACGACGACACCAAAGGCTTCTCGCACGCGCTGGCGCGTCTGCTCGAGAAGCAGCACCCCAAAGAAGTCGTGTCGGTGATGACCAAGGACCTGCGCAAGGGCAAGGTCTTCATCGACTGGAGCCAGAACGACGAGCACAAGACGACGGTGAGCGTGTACTCC
>JAFAUA010000002.1 GCA_019243595.1 Acidimicrobiia bacterium | reverse complement strand
CTCACCCAGAAGATCACCGTGGACGTCAAGGGCGAGATCCTCGAGCTGAAGAACACCATCAACGTCATGGTCGACCAGCTCTCCTCGTTCGCCGACGAGGTCACCCGCGTCGCCCGTGAAGTGGGTACAGAAGGAAAGCTCGGCGGCCAAGCCCAGGTCGAGGGCGTATCCGGTACGTGGAAGGACCTCACCGACTCGGTGAACTTCATGGCGTCCAACCTCACCGGCCAGGTCCGCAACATCGCCCAGGTCACGACCGCAGTCGCCAAGGGTGACCTCACCCAGAAGATCACCGTGGACGTCAAGGGCGAGATCCTCGAGCTGAAGAACACCATCAACGTCATGGTCGACCAGCTCTCCTCGTTCGCCGACGAGGTCACTCGAGTCGCCCGTGAAGTGGGTACGGAAGGAAAGCTGGGCGGTCAGGCGCAGGTGCGCGGTGTGTCCGGTACCTGGAAGGACCTCACCGACAACGTGAACTTCCTGGCGTCGAACCTGACGAGCCAGGTCCGCAACATCGCCCAGGTCACGACCGCAGTCGCCAAGGGTGACCTCACCCAGAAGATCACCGTCGAAGCGAAGGGCGAGGTCGCGGCCCTTGCCGAGACCATCAACGGCATGACCGACCAGCTGTCCTCGTTCGCCGACGAGGTGACCCGCGTGGCCCGCGAGGTGGGCACCGACGGCAAGCTCGGTGGTCAGGCGCGCGTGAAGGGGGTGAGCGGAACCTGGAAGGACCTCACCGACAACGTCAACTTCATGGCCGGCAACCTCACCAGCCAGGTGCGCTCGATCGCCCAGGTCACGACCGCAGTCGCCAAGGGTGACCTGACCAAGAAGATCACCGTCGACGCCCGCGGCGAGATCCTCGAGCTCAAGGACACCATCAACACGATGGTCGACCAGCTGTCGTCGTTCGCGGCCGAGGTCACCCGCGTGGCCAAGGAGGTGGGTACCGAAGGGCGCCTCGGTGGCCAGGCCGAGGTCGAGGGTGTGGCCGGGACATGGAAGCGGCTCACCGAGAACGTGAACCAGCTGGCCGCCACCCTCACCACCCAGCTGCGCGCGATCGCCGAGGTCTCCACCGCTGTGACCCAGGGCGACCTCACCCGCTCGATCACCGTTGCCGCCCAAGGCGAAGTGGCCGAGCTCAAGGACAACATCAACCAGATGATCGCCAACCTGCGCGAGACCACCATCGCCAACCAGGAGCAGGACTGGCTCAAGACCAACCTGGCCCGCATCTCCGGCCTCATGCAGGGCCAGCGCGACCTGCAGACCGTGTCGCGGCTGATCATGTCCGAGCTGACGCCCGTGGTCTCCGCCCAGCACGGCGCCTTCTACATGGCTCAGGCGGAGAACACCGACGACGCCGAGCTCAACCTGCTCGCCAGCTACGGGTACAAGTCGCGCAAGCACATCTCGAACCAGTTCAAGTTCGGAGAGGCGCTGGTGGGCCAGGCGGCGCTCGAGAAGAAGATGATTGTCATCACCGAGGCGCCCAGCGACTACATCAAGATCACGTCCGGTCTCGGCGAGTCAGAGCCCGTCAACATCATCATCGTGCCGGTGCTGTTCGAGGACCAGGTGCTGGCCGTCATCGAGCTGGCGTCGTTCCGTCCCTTCAGCGAGGTGCACCAGACGTTCCTCGACCAGCTCACCGAGACGATCGGCGTCGTGCTCAGCACGATCATCGCCAACATGCGTACCGAGGAGCTCCTCGAGCAGTCCCAGCGCCTCACCCGAGAGCTGCAGAGCCAGTCCGAAGAGCTGCAGACCCAGCAGGAGGAGCTGCAGCAGACCAACGAGGAACTGCAGGAGAAGGCGGCCCTACTCGCCGAGCAGAACCGCAACATCGAGATCAAGAACGCCGAGATCGAGATGGCTCGCCTCGGCCTGGAGGAGAAAGCCGAGCAGCTCGCCCTGAGCTCGAAGTACAAGTCCGAGTTCCTGGCCAACATGAGCCACGAGCTGCGGACGCCGCTCAACAGCCTGTTGATCCTGGCCAAGCTGCTGTCGGACAACCAGGAAGGCAACCTCAGCGACAAGCAGATCGAGTTCGCGGGCACGATCCACAAGGCGGGGAGCGACCTGCTCGAGCTGATCAACGACATCCTCGACCTGTCCAAGGTGGAAGCCGGGAAGATGGACATCACCCCGGCCGACCTGGCTCTCGAGGACGTGCGCCAGTACGCGGCCCAGGCCTTCGTTCCTGTCGCCGAGCAGAAGGACCTGCAGTTCGAGACCGAAGTCGTCGCTGGGACGCCTTCGCCGATCTTCACCGATGAGCAGCGCCTCCAGCAGGTCGTGCGCAACCTGCTGTCGAACGCCTTCAAGTTCACCGAGCGCGGCAAGGTGACGCTGCGCATCGCCCGGCCGGCCGCCGGCACGCGCTTCCTGCACGACGCCCTCCAGGACGCCGAGCACGTCGTGGCCTTCTCGGTCATCGACACCGGCATCGGCGTGCCCGAGGACAAGCTGCGGCTGATCTTCGAAGCCTTCCAGCAGGCCGACGGCACCACCGCGCGCCGCTATGGCGGCACGGGGCTCGGCCTGTCGATCAGCAGGGAAATCGCCCGTCTGCTCGGCGGCGAGATCCACGCCGAGAGTGTCGTCGGAGAGGGGAGCACGTTCACCCTGTACCTGCCGACGACCTACCGCCCCGAACAGCAGGCCGGCGTGGCCACGACGGTCGTCGAGTCAAGGCCGGAGCCCGCAAAGCCCAAGGGGAAAGGCAAGACCAAGGCGCGCGCGACAAGCAAGGCCTCTGGGCAAACGCCGGCGGCGCTGCCCGAGGACGACCTCGGTGACGATCGCGGGTCGATCAAGCCGGGCGACCGAGTGATCCTCGTGGCCGAGACCGACACCGATCTCGCCGCCCAGGCCCTCGCCGCCGCCCGCACCCGCGGGCTCAAGGTGCTGGCTGCGACGAGCCGCGAGTCGGCGCACCGGCTGGCCCAGGCGTTCAAGCTCGACGCTGTCATCCTCGACACCGACCTCGGCACCGAGGACGGCATCATCCTGCTCGACTCCCTCAAGCGGCACCCGGCCACACGACTGGTACCGGTCCACGTCATCGCCGACGCCAAGCAGCGCCAGTCGGCCTTGCTGGCCGGAGCGGCGGGCGTCATCGAGAAGCCGGTCACCGATGAGACGCTCGACCTCGCCATTGGACGGGTGGCCGACCTATTGGCACGCGACGTCAAGCGCCTCCTGGTCGTGGAGGACGACGACCGCGAGCGAGACGCCATCTCCGAGCTGCTCGGAGGGGGAGCCGACGTCGTCGTGTCCGCTGTCGCTACCGGCGAGGAAGCCTTCGAGCAGTTGGCTATCGAGTCGTTCGACTGCGTCGTCCTCGACCTCAAGCTCCCGGGGACATCTGGGTTCTCGATGCTCGAGCAGCTGAAGAAGGACGATCGGTTCCGCAACCTCCCGGTGATCGTCTACACCGGCCAGGAGCTCACGCGACGCGACGAGACCCGGCTCAAGAAGTACGCCCAGACGGTGATCATCAAGACCGTCGGCTCGCCCGAGCGCCTGCTCGACGAGGCGACGCGCTTCCTCCACCGCTCCGAGTCCGCCCTCCCCGTCGAGCAGCGGCGGATGCTCGAGCAACTGCACAGCGCCGACGCCGTGCTCGACGACAAGAAGATCCTCATCGTCGACGATGACGTTCGGAACGTCTTCGCCCTCACCAGCGCTCTCGAGAACCACGGCATGGAGGTGCTGTTTGCCGAGAACGGCCGGGACGGCATCGAGGTGTTGACCAACAACGCCGACGTCGACCTGGTGCTGATGGACATCATGATGCCGGAGATGGACGGTTACGAAGCCATCGCCGCGGTGCGCAAGATGCGCCAGTTCAAGCGCCTTCCGATCATCGCCCTGACCGCCAAGGCCATGCGAGAGGACCGGGAGAAGAGCATCGCCGCCGGTGCGTCGGACTACATCGCCAAGCCCGTCGAAATCGACCAGCTGCTCTCGCTGATGCGGGTGTGGCTGCACGAGTAGCGAGTAGCGAGTAGTCGCGAATGGCCGATGAGCGCCGACCGGTACGCCGGAGAGATGTCGAGGCGGTCGAGCTCGACCTCTTGGCCGAGGGCATCCACGAGGCGTACGGCTTCGACTTCCGCCAGTACTCGCGGCCGTCGTTCCAACGGCGCGTCTGGCGGCGGGTCGACGCGGAAGGTCTCCACACCATCACCGGTCTGCTCGAGCGGGTGCTCCACGACCCCGACGCCTTGCAGCGCCTGCTCACGGAGCTGTCGATCAACGTCAGCGCCATGTTCCGCGATCCGGGCTTCTTCCGTGTGTTCCGGGAGAAGGTCGTCCCACAGCTGCGGACCTACCCGTTCCTCCGGGTGTGGAACGCCGGCTGCGCCACTGGCGAAGAGACGCTCTCGGTCGCCATCCTCCTGAAGGAGACGGGCCTCTACGACCGCACCCGGATCTACGCGACCGACATGAACGAGGCGACGGTGAATCAGGCCCGCACGCGCGCCTATCCGATCGCCAAGATGCGTGAGTACACGGCCAACTACATCGCGGCTGGGGGAACGCGCTCGTTCTCCGAGTACTACGTCGCCGACGGCGAGCGGGTTGTGTTCCAGCCGTCGCTGGCGGACAACATCGTCTTCGCCCAGCACAACCTGGCAACAGATCGCTCGTTCAACGAGTTTCACGTGATCATGTGTCGCAACGTCATGATCTACTTCAACCGCGATCTACACGAGCGGGTGCACGCGCTCCTGTACGACAGCCTCGCCCACTTCGGTGTCCTCGGACTGGGCGCTCGGGAGTCGATCGACTTCTCCGGTCATAGCGCCGCGTACGAGACCGTCGACGAGGACGAACGGCTGTACCGGAAGATCGCGTAATGGGCAGCATCATCGCCGTCGGAGCTTCGTGGGGCGGCATCCACGCCGTCGGCGTCGTGCTCCGGGGCCTGCCGGCCGACCTCCCGGTGCCGGTCGTCATCGCCCAGCACCGACGCGAAGATGGTGGCCCCAGCCGCATGGCCGAGACGCTCGGCCGCCGGTCGGCGTTCGCGGTCGTCGAGGCGTCCGACAAGGACGTGCTGGAACCGGGGCGGGCCTACCTGGCACCCCCCGGCTACCACCTGCTGGTCGAGCGGGGCAGCGTCTCCCTGTCGACCGACGACTACGTGCGCTTCAGCCGTCCGTCCATCGACGTCCTCTTCGAGTCGGTGGCCAGCGCGTACGGCGAGGATGCAGTTGGCGTCATCCTCACCGGCGCCAGTGACGACGGGGCGGAAGGCCTGGCCTCGATCCATCACGTGGGCGGCGTGACCATCGTGCAGGAGCCGAGTAGCGCCGAGCGACGGACGATGCCGGATGCGGCCCTGGCGACCGGCAAGGACCACCGGGTGCTCCAGCTCGACGAGATCGCCCCCTTCCTCGTGAAGGTGTGCGCGTGAGCACGGCCGGCGAGACCCTGCGGGCCAACGTCCTCGTCGCCGACGACACTCCGGCGAACGTTCTCGCCATCGAGCAGGTCTTGGAGCCGCTGCAGCACAACGTCGTCACCGCTTCGTCGGGGGACGAGGTGCTGCGGGCCCTGCTCAAGGCCGAGTTCGCGGTGATCCTCCTCGACGTCCACATGCCGATCATGGACGGCTTCGAAGTGGCAGCCCAGATCAAGGCGCGCGAGAAGACCCGGCACGTTCCGATCATCTTCCTGACCGCCATCAACCAGGCGCCGAGCGACGTCTTTCAGGGATACGAGGCGGGAGCCGTGGACTACCTCAGCAAGCCGGTCGAGCCGTGGCTGGTGCGGGCGAAGGTGGGCGCCTTCGTCGACATTTGGCTGGAGCACAAGCGAATCGAACGGCTCCAGAGCGACCTGGCGATGGCCGAACAGCGCCAGCAGCAGGCCCTCCAGATCAACGAGGGAATCGTGCAGGGGATCGCGGTGGCCAAGATGGCGCTCGAGCTCGACGATCACGAACGCGCCCTCGACACACTGGACCGGACCCTCACGGCCGCCAAGCGCGTCATCAGCCACCTCCTGCTCGACAGCGTCGACGAGATCCAGCCCAGCGACCTCAGGGCCGCGCAGTAGAGACGATGACGCAAATGACGCCGGCCAAGGTCCTGCTCGTCGACGACAAGGAGGAGAACCTCGTCGCCCTCGACGCGGCACTGCGTCCGCTCAACCAGGAGCTGGTCGCAGCCCGCTCCGGCGAGGAAGCCCTGCGGTGCCTGCTCAACGACGACTTCGCCGTCATCCTTCTCGACGTCCAGATGCCAGGGATGGATGGCTTCGAGACGGCAGCGCAGATCAAGGAGCGCGAACGCTCGCGTGACATCCCCATCATCTTCTTGACCGCCATCAGCCGGGAGATGCACCAGCAGCTCCGCGGCTACGAGGTCGGCGCCGTCGACTACATGGCCAAGCCCTTCGACCCCTGGGTGCTCCGATCGAAAGTGGCCGTCTTCGTCGACCTGTACGAGAAATCCCGGCGGCTCGAGGAACAGGCCGTCCGATTGGCACGTTCGAACTCCGAGCTCGAGCAGTTCGCCGAGATCGTGTCCCATGACCTCCGCAACCCGCTGGTCTCCGTCGTGGGGTACCTGCAGATGCTCGTCGACGACCGCGACGATCTCCCACCCGAGGCGACCGACTTCATCGGCCGTGCCCTGCAGGCCGCCGAGAGCATGGGCAAGCTGATCGACGACCTGCTTGGATACGCGATGGCCGGCAAGGCCGTCGGCCAGTTGAAGGCCACCGACACCTCCCAGGCCGTGGACCGGGCCGTATCGAACCTCCACGCCGAGATCGAGAGCGCGGGAGCGGCGGTGAAGACCGGAGATCTCCCGACCGTGCGGGCCGATAGTTCACAGCTCACGCGGCTCTTCCAGAACATCATCGGCAACTCGGTGAAGTACCGCGACACGGACCGGCCGCTGGAGATCGCCATCGAGGCCGAGCAGGATGGCGACCACTGGCGGTTCACGGTGACCGACAACGGCTCCGGGGTGGCGCCCGAGGAGGCCGGCGCCATGTTCGACCGCTTCTACCGAGGCGCCAGCTCGAGCGGGCGGCCAGGGACGGGTCTCGGCCTCGCCATCTGCAAGAAGGTCATCGAGGGGCACGGCGGCCGCATCTGGGCCGAACCCGGCGCCGACGGCGGGACCGTCGTGCGCTTCACGCTTCCCGCCGTCGACGCCGTTTCCAAAGCTCCGAACTAGCCCAGAACTAGATTCGCCTTCGTGCCCCCCGCAGTACGAGCCGTGCGCGGCGCGACCACGCTCGACGCCGACACCCGAGAGCAGATGCAAGAGCGCGTCCAAACCCTGCTGCGCGAGATGCTCGAACGGAACGCCGTCCACCACGACGACATCGTCAGCATCGTGTTCACGGCGACCGACGATCTTCACTCCATGTTTCCCGCAACCGCAGCGCGGCCGCTCGGGCTCGGGGATCTGCCGTTGCTCTGCGCGCGGGAGCTCGAAATCGAGGGTTCGACGCCCCGGTGCGTCCGCGTGCTCATGCACATCGTGAGCGACCGGGTGCCGCAAGACCTGCGCCACGTCTACCTCGAGAACGCGCAGGGCCTCAACGATGAGCTCAGGACGTAGAGCCCTCGTTGTCGGGACCGGGCTGATCGGCGGCTCCGTCGGGCTGGCGCTGCGGGCGCAGGGCTGGCACGTAACCGGACGGGACCTCGACGAGGCGCGTGCGGCTCGCGCCGTCGAGCTCGGCGCTCTCGACGCCGTCGGCGACGACGGCGACGCCGACATCACCTTCGTGGCCACCCCAGTGGGCTCCGTCGCCTCCGAGGCGCGCCGCGCCCTCGAAGGCCGGGGTGTTGTCACCGACGTCGGCGGGGTCAAGTCGCCCATCGTCAACGCGGTCGCCGACCCCCGATTCGTCGGCGGGCACCCGATGGCGGGTTCGGAGCAGGAGGGTGTCGACGGCGCCGACGCCTCGCTGTTCGAAGGGGCGACGTGGGTGCTCACGCCCACCGACGACACGGACCCGTCCGCCTACGCCGAAATTCGCAACGTCGTGTCGTCGCTGGGAGCCGACGTCGTCGCCCTCCGTCCCGAGGACCACGACGAGCTGGTCGCCCTCGTTTCCCACGTGCCGCACCTCACGGCCGCGGCGCTCATGAGCACGGCCGCGGCCGGAGCCGAGGAGCACGCCGCAGTCCTCCGGTTGGCCGCCGGCGGGTTCCGGGACATGACGCGCGTCGCCGCCGGCCACCCGGGGATCTGGCTCGACATCTGCGCCGAGAACCGCGGCGCCATCGTCGCCGGCATCGACGGTCTGCAGTCGGCCCTCTCGGAGATGCGTGCGCTCGTCGACGGCGGTGACCGCGACGGATTGCTCGCCTGGCTGGAGCGGGCCCGCGCGGCCCGCGTCAACCTCCCAACCACGGCGCCCCGACCCGAGGAACTGGCCGAAATTCGGGTTCCCGTGCCCGACCGCCCAGGCGTGATCGCCGAGGTCACGACGCTCGTGAGCGAGCTCGGCGTGAACATGTTCGACCTGGAGACCGTGCACTCTGCCGAAGGCGGCGGCGTCTTCGTCTTCCTCGTCGACGCCGCGGCCGCCGATTTGGTCCGCGGCGCCCTGCTGGCTCGCCACTACAAGCCGTCCGCCCAGCGTCTCGCGTGATCGTCGAGCCGCTGCCCAGCCCGCCCGACAGCATCGTCCGCGTGCCGGGATCAAAGAGCATCACCAACCGCGCACTGCTCAGCGCGTCGATGGCGGACGGAACGAGTGTCCTGCGCGGTGCACTCGCCGCCGACGACACCGACGCCATGGCCGGCGCCGTGTCGGCGCTGGGCGCCTCGGTCGACCGCAGCGGGACCACGTGGACGGTGGTGGGCACGGGGGGCGTCGCGCCCACCGGAGGGACGACCGTTGACGCTCGCCAGGCGGGAACGGTGGCCCGCTTCGTTCCCGCTGTCGCCGCTGCAACCGGCGGTACGGTCCGCGTGGACGCGGCCCCGCAGATGCGCTCCCGCCCCATGGGACCGCTCATCGACGCGCTGCGACAGCTCGGCGCCGCCGTCGAAGAGGACGGTGCCGCCGGCCATCTCCCGATCGTCGTGAAGGGCCCGTTCTCGAACAGCCACGCCGAGCTTCCCGGCAATGCCTCGAGCCAGTTCCTCTCCGGGCTGCTCCTCGCCGGCCCGCTCGTGGCCGGCGGCGTCGAGATACATCTCACGAGCGAGCTCGTGTCACGGCCGTACGCACTGATGACGGCCTCCGTGATGGCGGCCTTCGGGGCGACCGCCGAGGTGTCCGACGAGGTGTGCCGAGTGGCGCCCGGTGGCTATAGGGCCGGCGACTATTCGATCGAGCCCGACGCCAGCGCCGCCTCGTACTTCTTCGCGGCGGCGGCCATCACCGGCGGGCGGGTCCGCGTCGAAGGGCTCGGGCGCGCCAGCATGCAGGGCGACATGGCGTTCCTCGACGTATTGGCGCGCATGGGCGCCTCGGTCGACGTCGGCGACGACAGCTCAGTGGTGACCGGCGGGTCGCTCAAGGGCATCGACGTCGACCTCGCCGACCTGTCCGACACGGCACCGACGCTGGCCGTCGTCGCCGCCGTCGCCGACTCGCCGACTCGCGTCCGGGGCATCGGCTTCGTGCGCGGCAAGGAATCCGACCGGATCGGCGCCGTGGTGGAAGAGCTCCGCAGGTGCGGCGTCGACGCGGCCGAAGAGGACGACGGCTTCACCGTGCGCCCCGGGGGCGTGCACGGCGCGGTGGTCGATCCCCACGACGACCACCGGCTGGCGATGGCCTTCGCCGTCCTCGGCCTGCGCGTGCCCGGAATCGACATCGCCGATCCCGACTGTGTGGCGAAGACCTTTCCCGAGTTCTTCGACGTGCTCGAAGGCCTGCGGGGCTAGCGATGCCGGTCGTCGCCATCGACGGTCCCGCCGGGTCGGGAAAGTCCACCGTCGCCCGCGCCGTCGCCGAGCGCCTCGGGGTCGCCTACCTCGACACCGGCGCCATGTACCGCTCGGTCTCGTTCGCCGCCCTGCGCGACGGCGTCGACCCCGCGGACGGCGAGGCACTGGCGAAGCTCGCCGGCAACCTCGACATCGGACTCGGCGAGCGCGTGCTCGTCGACGGCATCGATGCGACCGCTGCGATTAGGGGCGCCGACGTGACAGCCATCGTGAGCACGGTGTCGGCCCATCCCGCGGTGCGGGCCGACATGGTCCGCCGGCAACGCGAGTGGGCGGCCGAACACGGCGGGGGAGTGGCCGAGGGCCGCGACATCGGCACGGTCGTGTTCCCCGACGCCGACGTGAAGGTGTTCCTGACCGCGAGCGAAGAGGAGCGGGCTCGCCGTCGCCAGCGCGATGATCGGGCGCCCGACGTCAACGCCGTCGCCGCCGACCTCGCCCGCCGGGACGCGCTCGACTCGAATCGGGCCACGTCGCCGTTGGTGGCGGCGGATGACGCAGTGGTGATCGACACGACGGGGCGTACCGTTGACGACGTGGTCGACCAAATCGTGGGGATGCTCACGTGATTCTCTACAGAGTCGTCTGGCTCTTTCTGCTGGCGTTGAACAAGGGCTTCTGGCGGCTGAAGATCGTCGGGAAGGAGAACCTCCCGGCCACCGGGCCGTTCGTGCTCGCCCCGGTCCACCGCTCGTTCATCGACTTTGCGCTTACCAGCAGCATCACCCGCCGCCGGATGCGGTACATGGGCAAGGACTCGCTGTGGAAGGTGTCGCTCTTCGGCAAGTTCATCTCCGCCCTCGGCGCCTACCCCGTGCACCGAGGCGGCGCGGATCGGGAGGCGCTGAAGCGGACGGTGGAGGTGCTTCAGGGCGGTGAGCCCGTCGTCATCTTTCCCGAGGGCACCCGCCAATCAGGGCCCAAGGTCGAGCACCTCTTTGAAGGGGCCGCCTACGTGGCGTCCAAGGTCGGCGTCCCGGTCGTTCCGGTCGGGATCGGCGGCTCCGAACAAGCCCTGCGCAAGGGCAAGAAGCTGCCGCGGCCGGTCAAGGTCACCATCGTCGTCGGCGAGCCCATCGCCCCGCCGTCGCCATCAGAGGGGGGCCGGACCTCTCGCCGGGCCGTGCACGAGCTCACGGTGCAGCTGCGCGACGAGATCCAGGAACTGTTCGACGAGGCGCAGGAGCTGGCGGGCGCCTAGAGGGCCCTCTCCGGGACCGTTCTGGCACGCGTCCCTTTTGCGCCACTAGCGTGCCGCCCTGCGTGACAGCGGCGGGGCAGGTGGTGCAACGGAAGCGGGCTGGGGAGCCGGCGACCGGCTCCTCGACGTCTGCGTCCCTGCTGCACCGCCGGCGCAGCATGCTCGGTGCCGTTGCCGTCGGCGTGACCTGCGCGGCGCTCATCCGCAAGGGCGCTTTCTTCCTGCCCGACGCGTGGGTCTTCCCGCTTCTGCTCGCTGGCGTTGCCATTGCCTACCGGCGCCGTCCCTCGCCCGGCGAGCGCCGCGTCCTGGTCGCTCTCGGCGCCTTCTGTCTGTGGTGGGCGATCGCATCGGTCGCCTGGGGCGTGCCCAGCCGGGCACCGCTTCTCATCGGGTCGGCGGTCGGCTTCGGGGCCGCTCTCGTCATCGGCCGCTCCTTCGATCTCAGCCAGCGGGCCGCGATCCACCGCAACGTCGTCGCCCTCGGCGCGGTGATGGCCGCCCTCGGCATGGCCGGCATCGTGTACCGGGCCTACCCGTACGCCATGGCCCACGACGGCCTGTGGCGAGTGGCGGGGACGCTGACCTACGCCAACGCCGCCGGTCTGTTGCTGGCGATGATCGCGCCGCTGGCGATCGTGCTCGAGGGTGTCCACCCGGCCACGCGGCGAGTGGCGATCTTCCTGATCGTCGCCGGGCTCATCGCCACCGAGAGCAGAGGCGCGCTGTTCGCCTTCGTCGTCGTGCTGCCGATGCTCCCGCGCCGATGCCTGCGGGAAGCCCTGTGGGCCGGGCTTCTCGCCCTGTTCGCAGGCGTGGCCTGCATCGCCGCGGCCTCGGGCGGCCACGCCCAGCCGCTGCTCGCGCTGGCCTTGGTCGGCCTTGCCGTCATCGCCGGGCGGGGCGCCCCCGCACTGCGCTCGCGCACCAGCGCCGCTCTCCTCCTGCTGGTCTTCGCGGCCGCTGTCGCTCTGGCCACCCACCCGTCGGCAACAAGTCGTCTGAGCACCGCCACCCTCGAGCTGCGCACCACGGAGTGGTCGGCCGCGTACCGCGTGGCCAAGGCGCACCCGATCGCCGGCGGGGGCCCGGAGAAGAATCTGCCACTCAACAACCGGGGCGCCTTCGCCTACTTCGCCCACAACGAGTACCTGCAGATCGCCGCCGGCGGCGGTCTGGTTGCCCTGGCCCTGCTCGGTCTGGCGGGTGCTGCAGTGGTGGGCGTCGTCGATCGTCGCACGTGGCAGTCCGAGGCGGCCACCGCCTCACTGCTGATATTTGCCGTCGGAGGAGTCTTCGACTTCACCTGGCACGCGCCCGCTCTCGGGATCGTCGCCGGGTGGATCGCTGCTCTCGCGTTCAGAGGTGACCGATGAAAGAGTTCCTGCGCAATCCCCGGACCGGCCTGCCCGCCATCGCGGTGTTCGTCACGCTGGTCCTGAGCTTCGCCGTCCCACCGTTCAACAGCGTGGTGGCCGCGGGGAGCAGCAGCAGCATGTCGAGCTCGAGCAGCAGCGCGGTTTTCGACTGCGACAGCCAATTCAGTGGCGGCGACATCAAGCCCGGGGACACGGTTCGTGGGCTGCTGTCGCTCGCAGCCGGATGCCGCTACACCGGCGTCGTCAACGTCTCGCTCAACGGCAAAAGCCTCGACAAGGACGCCGACCAGAACGGCGACGTGTCGGTGAGCGTCAAGACCAACACCGACGGAGCGACCGCCGTCCTCGACGACCCGGTCAACGTCAGCGTGCACCAGGGCCGAAATGACGTGATCGTGAGTGGCCCTGCGGTCGACACCGCCAGCGGTGTCACGGGTACGGCAACGATCGACGCCTTCTTCAACCTGGCGGCTCCGGTCGCCACGACCAGCCCGTCGACGCTCCCGCTCACGCCGGTCACGGTCACACCGCTCAGCAGCAGCGGGACGAACAGCAACCTGGCTCGCACGGGCGTCAACCTGTTCGCCCTCTTCCTGGTCGCCTTGATGGCGATCGCCCTCGGCACCTACGTCGTCGCCGCCGAGCGATCGCTCCCGCTGACGGTAGGCGGCACCGGCGTGCTCGCTCCGGCCGCCGTGGGTGTGCCTTTGTTCGACCCGCCCCTCGGTGCACCCGAGACTTGGACGCTGGAGCTGGTCGTGCTGACCGCTGTGTCTTACATCCTCGGGCCGCCACCGGGTCGCCACGCCAAGGGCGGACCGCGTGGCCTGGTCCCGATGCTCAGGGACTGGATCTACCCGGAGAAGTAAAGAGGAGCCGCGCTCCCGTCAGAAGGAGTGCGGCTGGGCGAAGACCTCGCGCACCAGCGGCTCGAAGTGCTCGAGCGGCAGGGTGTCGTAGTCGGGGTCGAACGCGATCTGGTCCCAGTCGTCGGCGAACTGGGCCGCCAGGTCGAACCACGACTCGCCCGCGAACTGGTCACGCGCATTCGGGTCGCCACCGAAGTGGTGGTAGTAGTGCCGGCCCTGGAAGTCCTGGTGGTTCTTGATCATGAAGTAGACGTCTTCGCGGACGTAGGGCTTCAGGATCTCGGCGGCGATGGCGCCGTGGTTGGGCACGGAAACGACCTTGCCGATGTCGTGGCACAGCGACGCCACCACAACTTCCTTGTCGGCGCCGGCTCGCTCGGCGAGCGTCGCCGTCTGCAGGCAGTGAGTCAGCTGGTCGACGGCGAACCCGCTGACGATGTTCGACAGCATCCGCAGCAGCAGCAGCACCGTCTCGCCCTGTTCCTGCTGGGCCTTGGCCGACTCGACTCCGATATGCATCCACTCTTCGGCGGTGGACTCGTCCATGCGGGTGAACGTCTGCGTCATGGCCGCGATTCTACGCCCGGCCGATGTGGGCAAGCTCATCCAGCACGTCGCTGGCGGCCACATCGCGGTCGTCGGCCAGGGCGTCCTTCGGCAGCAGATCTCGCAGCTCGCGCGGGGGAGGGAAGTACTCCTCCTCGTCGGTGAGCGCCACTTCTTCGACGCCTTCCTTCGGGGCCAGGCGCTCGATGACCGCTCGCACCAGTTCCTCGGGGGCGGACGCGCCCGCGGTCACGGCCACTGTTCCCGACAGGTCGTCGGGTAGCTCGTCGGGCCCGTTGATGCGCAGGACCCGCTGGCAGCCGACGGTTCTCGCCACCTTCTCGAGGGCCACCGTGTTCGAAGAGTTCACCGACCCGATGACGACGACGGCGTCGGACCGCTTGGCGATGTCGGTGAGGGCGTCCTGGCGGTTGGTCGTGGCGAAGCAGAGATCGCTCCGCCCCGGCATCCACAGCTCGGGGAACCGGTCCCGGGCCGCGTCGAGCACGCCCGACCAGTCGTGCTGACTGAGTGTCGTCTGGGCCAGGAGGGCGACGGGCTGGTCGGTCCCGGGCAGCGACGCCACATCGTCCTCGGACTCGACCAGGTGGATGGCATCAGGGGCGACGGCCATGGTGCCGACTGCCTCGTCGTGGCCCTCGTGGCCCACGTACACGATCGAGTAGCCCTTGGCGGCGCGCACCTTGACCTCGTGGTGCACCTTGGTGACGAGCGGGCACACCGCGTCGACGACGACGCCGCCATGCGCACGTGCGGCCTCGACCACCTCGGGCGCCGAGCCATGGGCGCTCAGCATCAGCGCTGCACCCGGCGGCACCTCGGCCACGTCGTCGACGAAGACCACGCCCAGCTCGCGGAAGCGATCGACGACCAACTGGTTGTGGACGATCTCGTGGTAGCAGTACACGGGCGGGTCGAAGATGCGGACCATCCAGGCCAGCGCCTTGATGGCCATCTCCACGCCCGCACAGAAGCCGCGAGGCGCGGCGAGCAGGACCCGGTCGACGTCCACGGACTCAAGGCTAGGGGCAGTCCGGCCGTATCCTTGACCCATGTCCCTGCCGCGCGTAGTGGCTGTCGCGCCCGGATCGCCGGCCCAGCGCGCCGGATTGGAGCCCGGCGACGAGGTGGTCTCGTTGAACGGCCACCAGCCGCGCGACGTGATCCAATGGCGGCTGCTCGCCGACGAACCCGACCTCGACCTCCAGGTCCGCCGCGGCAGCTTCGACCTCGAGCTGGCGGTCGCCAAAGAGGCAGGCGAGCCACTCGGCGCCGAGGTGCACTCCGCGCTGTTCGACCAGGTGCGCACATGCGACAACCACTGCGAGTTCTGCTTCATCTACCAGCTGCCCAAGGGGCTGCGCCCGAGCCTGTACGTGAAGGACGACGACTACCGGCTGTCGTTCCTGTACGGCAACTTCACCACGCTCACCCGCTTCACCGAGTCCGACCTCGAGCGAGTGGTGAGCGAGGGGCTCTCACCGCTGTGGGTCAGCATCCACGCCACCGATCCCCTCATCCGCGCCCGCATGCTCCGCAACCGGCGGGGCGCAACCAGCCTCCGGTGGCTGCGAGCCCTCCTGGAGCACGGGATCGAGGTCCACGGCCAGGTGGTCGTGTGCCCGGGGATCAACGACGGCGCGGTGCTCGACGACACCCTGGCCGGCGTGCTCGACGAGTACCCCGAGCTGCGCACGGTCGCCTGCGTGCCGCTCGGCGTGAGCCGCTACACGACCGAGGGCGACATGCGGGCGCACACCCCTGCCGAAGCCGCCGCGGTCGTGGAGCTCGTGGAGCGCTGGCAGGACACCTTCCTCGACTGCCTGGGCCGGCGGGTGGTGTTCGCCGCCGACGAGTACTACCTGCTGGCCGGGCGGCCCTTCCCCTCGCTTGGCTCCTACGAGGAGCTGTCGCAGCAGGAGAACGGAGTCGGCATGGCCGCTGCCGTTCACGCCGCGTTCAGTGGCCTGG
>JAFAUA010000525.1 GCA_019243595.1 Acidimicrobiia bacterium | reverse complement strand
CCGTGACCTTCGGGCGTCTGCTGTCGGAGGAGAGCGATCCCCAGAGCCGGCTCGCCCTGCTCGGGGGCCGCATCGAGGACATCATCGCCAGCGTCTTCCGCCAGATCGCCATGAACCGCTTCGAGGACGCCGTCCACAACGCCCGGCGAAACGAGGGTGAGTTGTCGTCGGACGAGATTGCGGAGCACTGGATCACAACCCAGCGCGAGATGTTCGGCGACTCCTTGACGATCACCGACGAGTACCGATCGTGGTGGAGCTACATCCCGCACTTCATCCACACGCCCGGGTACGTCTACGCCTACGCCTTCGGCAACCTGCTGGCCCTCGCCGTCTACGCCCGGTACGAGAAGGAAGGCGAGTCGTTCGTGCCGTCCTATCTCCAGCTGTTGTCCGCGGGTGGTTCGGATACACCCGAGGCCCTCGGCCGCCTCGTTGGCGTCGACCTCGCGGACCCGAACTTCTGGAGCGCGGGCCTGCAGGTCGTCGACGAGCTGGTCAGCGAGGCTGAAGGCCTCGCCGCCGCGTCAACTGGCTCGCTGTAACCGCGCGAGACTTTCCGCATGTCTCGGACGTCCTCACGTGTGTTTGTCGCGCTCGTCGGTGCGGCGGTGCTGGCCGCCGGTGTCGGCACGGCGGCGGTCGCCCTGGGCCGCTACGGCAACGACATCTCCTGGCCGCAGTGCGGCGGTGCCTTCCCGGCCCAGGCCGGGTTCGGGATCGTCGGCGTCAACGGCGGCGTGCCGTTCTCGTCGAACTCGTGCCTGGCCGCCGAGTGGAACTGGGCGGTCGCCACCAAGGGCGCGCCCGCGTACTACATGAATCTGTCGAATCCGGGTAGCGCC
Organism: Acidimicrobiia bacterium; assembly: GCA_019243595.1. Classification (GTDB taxonomy): domain Bacteria; phylum Actinomycetota; class Acidimicrobiia; order Acidimicrobiales; family AC-14; genus CADDZP01. The sequence goes on along the minus strand of JAFAUA010000525.1, from coordinate 4,221 downwards.
AGCGCCTACTGGACCCAGACCGGGCCCCGGCCGTGTTCGGGATCATCCGCCGACGCGGGGTGCGCGTACAACTACGGATGGAACGCGGCGAGCTTTGCCCTCGGATATGCCTCCGGGCAGACCGGGTCGTCTGCAGCCGTGTCCCATGTGTGGTGGATCGACGTGGAGACCGGCAACACCTGGTCGTCCAACCAGTCGCTCAACGTCGCGGTGATCCAGGGCGCCCTGGCCTACCTCAAGCAGCACACGTCGAAGGCGGTCGGCGTGTACTCCACGGGGTACCAGTGGGGCGTCATCACCGGCGGCGTGCACTTGGGCGCGCCGGTATGGGCGGCGGGAGCGTCGAGCGCGTCGAGTGCACGGTCGTTCTGCGGGACCGGGTTCACCGGCAAGCCGGTCAAGGTCGTCCAATACCCCGCGGGGGCGTACGACGGCGACTACCGCTGCTGACGCGGAAGGGCCTAACAGCAACAGCACTCGGGCTTCGTGCCCGAATCGACAACTCGAGGGGGTGAGGCTGATGCGTCGCTACCTCGTGGTCGCCAACCGCACCGTGGGCGGGATGCATCTCGTCTACAAGGTGCGGGAGTGCATGGCGGCGGGCCCGTGCCGGTTCCACATCGTGGTTCCGGCGTCGCACCCGATCGGAGACCTGACCTGGACCGAAGGCGAGGATCGGGTGGCCGCCAAAGGCCGTCTCGCGGAGGCCATGGCGCGGTTCCGGGAGTCGGGCGCAATCGTCACCGGCGAGGTGGGCGACGCCAGCCCGGTGGAGGCGATCAGCGACGTCCTCCGCCGTGAGGCGTTCGACGAGGTCATCGTCTCGACGTTGCCGCCGGGGTTCTCACACTGGCTGCGTCAGGATCTGCCGACGCGCGTGCGCAAGCAGTTCGGGCTGCCCGTCCATCACGTGGTCGGCGTCGAGGAGCGCGTGAGCGCCTAGGCCGCGCTCTTCAACGCGTCGGCGGCGGCGCGCAGGTCCTCGACGAAGCGCTTCATCTCGACCCGACGGCTCTCGTCATCGGTCGCCCGCAAGATCGACGACGGATGGACGGTCGCCATCACCATCGGCGCCAGCGGCGAGTCGACCAGCCGCCCCCGGTCCTGGGTGACCCGGAAGCTGCGGCCGAGGAGCGCCTGGGCCGCGGTGGCGCCCAGGCAGATCAACAGGCGGGGCTTCACGCTCTCCAGCTCGGCCGAGAGCCACGGCCGGCAGGCCCCGATCTCCTCGGCGTTGGGCTTCTTGTGGATGCGGCGCTTGCCCTGGGCCGTCCACTTGAAGTGCTTCACCGTGTTGGTGACGTACACCTTCGTCCGGTCGATGCCGGCAGCCTCGAGTGCCTCGTCGAGCACGCGCCCGGCGGGGCCGACGAAGGGCCGGCCCTGCTTGTCCTCCTGGTCGCCGGGCTGCTCGCCGACCAGGACCACGTCGGCCTTGCGCGTTCCCTCGCCGAAAACCGTCTGCGTCCCCGTCTTCCAGAGATCACACGCCTGACAGCCGGCGGCTGCGGCGCGGAGGGTGTCGAGATCTCGTTCGGCGGGGACGGGCGCGGTCAAGCGGCGGCGGCGGCGGCGACCGTGTCGTAGCGGTCGAGCACGCGTTCGAGGCCGGTGACCTCGAGCACCTTGCGCACCGACCGTTGCTGGTCGCAGACGATGCGCAGCTCCCCGGAGCGGCTGCGGGCCAGCTTCAGGGCGGCAACGAGGGCCCCCAGCCCGGAGGAGTCGAGGAAGTCCACTCCCTCGAGGTCGACGATGACGTTCGGCTTGCCCTCGCTCAGTAGCGAGATGAGCTGGGCCCTCACGCGCGGTGTTGTGGTGACGTCGATCTCGCCGCGGACGGTCAGGACGCGCCAGTCCGATTTGCGGTCGACTTCCAGCTCGAGTGTCTTCATGGCCATTGGTTTGACCTCCAACAAAAGGCGTACCCAAGGCGTCACAGGGCTATGCATTCGCGCAATACGGGTAGGCAAAGTGATATGAGCGATCAGCAGTCCGCCGACGACCGCAACGAGCAGGACCCCTACCCGGCCGATCAGCAGTTCGGCAAGGCCGCCGCCGAGGACGCGGAGCGCGTCGATCGGGGCGAGGAGCCGAAGGGCGCGGACGGCGACGAGCCCCGCGCCGGGAACAAGGCCGAGGGTTAGGCCGCCACCACTCGGGGGGCGTCGAGCCGGTCGGCCAGCAGGTCGGCGGCGCGGGTGGCGAGCGCCATGATCGTCACCTGCGGGTTCACGGCGACCGAGCTGGGCACAACGCTGCCGTCGGCGATGTAGAGGCCGGGGATACCGAACACCTCGTGGTTGGGCGAGACGACGCCGTCGCCGGGGTGGGTCCCCATCCGGCACGTGCCGAGTGGATGGAACGCGGTGAGCAGGTAGTCGGCCGCCGCGGTGCGAGCGGTCTCCATCCGCTCGAGGTCGCGGGCCGTGCGGAGCACCCGGTGGCCGTGGAGGGCCGGGTAGACCTCGCGCGCGCCAGCCGCGAGGAAGACCCGGCTCACCATCGCCATGCCCCGCTGCATGAGGTCGCGCTCGCGCCGGCCGAGCCAGTAGAGGATGACCGGCCGGCCGCCCGGTCCGAGACGGACCTGGCCCTTGGAGCGGTCCGAGATCATCACGCCGAAGCTGGCGACGCGGTCGTAGTTCTCCATGACGTCCATCAGCTGGCGACCGACGAAGTTGAACTGGCTGGCGCCCATGTCGATCGGGGCTGACGCGCCCATCGGCAGGATGCCTTCGCGCTGCAGCTCGTCGATGCAGTAGCCCTGCGGGATGGCCGTGTAGCCCATGATCTCTTCGTCGAACAGGGCGCTGACCGTGCTCGCCGGGTGGATCGAGAGGTTGCGGCCGACGTGCCGGCGGCCCTTGTGCAGACCCTGGCGCTGCAGGAAGGCGGGCGTGATCAGCGTGCCGCACGCGACCACCGTCGCCTCGGCCCGCACGCGCAGGCGGTGGTGCCCGTCGACCGATCGCGCTTCGAGGCCGACCGCTCGACCATCCTCGAACACGATGCGCTCGGCGCGTGCGCCGGTGTAGAGCATGGCGCCCCGTTGGAGGGCAGAGGGCACGTAGGAGACGTCGGTGCTGCGCTTGGCGCCGCGGGGGCAGCCGAAGTCGCAGACGCTGGCGCCGTCGCAGCCCGGCGCGTTGCGGTTCAGGGGCCGATGTGAGTAGCCGAGGACGTCGCATCCCCGGGCGATGACGTCGGCAACACCGCCGAGATAAGCGGGGTCGGCCGGCGTCACCTGGAGCTCGCGCTCCACGCGCTCGAAGTACGGGCCCATGTTGTCGGGCGCGAGCTCACTCAGACCGCGGTTGACCCACTTCTGGAGCACCCACTCGGGCGTGCGCCAGCACGTCCCCGTGTTGATGGCGGTCGAACCCCCGACCAGCCGACCCATCGGTATGGGGATGACGCAGTTGCCGAGCGACCCCGTGGCGGCGGAGTCTCGATAGAAGCGGCGCAGGTTGTCGACCGCTCGGCCGTTGAACGAGGAGCGGCTGTAGTACTCGCCCTCCTCGACCATGAGCACGGCATGGCCGCGCTCGGCCAGCTCCTTGGCCATGACCGCCCCGCCGGCCCCGGTGCCGATGACGACGACGTCGCACTCGACCTGCTCGTCAGCCTCGAGCTTCGTCATCTGCTGGCGCCAACGGGCGGGTTCGTCGGTGGCCGTGAAGCCGAAAGCGGAGCGCAGCTCGCGGTAGACGTCCTCGTCGTCGAAGTACGCCATCTTCAATGGCATGGTCGCGGCGAGCGCCAGGGCGCGCGATGCCAGGCCGCCGTCGGCCAGGCGCACGAGGTGGCGCTCGGCCTCGTCGGGCGTCAGGGCCGAGAACGGCCGACCGCCGTTGGTGAGTCGGGCCTCCTGCTCGAGGGCCTGCAAGGCGGCGCCATAACCGCCGATCGCCCGCGGGTCGATCTCGGCCAAGGCGCCCTCGAGCTTGTCGACGGTCGCCGGGCCGCCGCCCGCCAGACGCCGGCCCGGCGGCAGGCACGCCCGGGCGACGGCTTCGGCGACGCGTCGGTGAGCTTCGCTGAAGCGGTCAGCCATGCAGAGCGGGCGCCGGTGTCGCCTCCACCGGCATGCTCTCCCGCCGCCACGGCCACAGGAACCGGAAGCCCCGGAGCAGCCCAGGAAAGTGGTAGCGGAACGAGAAGCGCAGCGTGGCGGTGGCCCACACGTCGCCGTTGGCGTCGTAGACCTTGCCGGGCAGC
>JAFAUA010000490.1 GCA_019243595.1 Acidimicrobiia bacterium | reverse complement strand
GACCAGCTCGACGATCGTGTCCAAGTCGATCTCCAAGGACGGCGGGCGCACCTCGTACCGCGGCCTGGTCAAGGTCGAGGAGGGCGCCCACGGCGTGAAGAGTCACGTGCGCTGCGACGCCCTCATCCTCGACGACAACGACAGCCGGTCGGACACCTATCCCTACATGGAGATCAACGAGCAGGACGCTCGGATCGGCCACGAGGCGACGGTGTCCAAGGTCGGCGAGGACCAGCTCTTCTATTTGATGAGCCGAGGGCTCTCCGAGCAGCAGGCGATGGGGATGATCGTCAACGGCTTCATCGAGCCGGTGACGCGCACGCTGCCGATGGAGTACGCCGTCGAGTGGAGCCGGCTCATCGAGCTGCAGATGGAGGGAGCAGTCGGCTGACCTACCGGGAGCGCAAGCCGCACCCGGCCCTGGCCGACTACATCGCCTGCACCTGGGCCGACGAAGCGCGGCCTGGGCTGCGCGTCCTGCCCGATGGCTGTATCGACATCGTCTGGATCGGCGACGAGGCCCTCACCGTCGCCGGCCCTGACACCGCGGCCAACGTCATTGGCCTGCCCGAGGGCACGCTCACTGTCGGGGTCCGCTTCCGCCCCGGCCGGGCACCCGGCTTCCTGAAGGCACGGGCCGACGAACTGACCAACCAGAGCGTCGAGCTCGACGCCCTTTGGGGCTCAGACGCAGCCGCGATCGCTGACGCCCTGGCCTCGACGCCGAGCGTCGAGGGCAAGCAGGCCATCCTCGAGGCCGCGCTTGTCGAGCGCCTCGACGAGGTCCGACAGATCGATGCCGAGGTCGACGCCGCCATCGATGTGATCGGGTCGGTACCGTCGCAGGCGCGAGTCGGCGCCATCAGCAAGGAACTCAACATCAGCGAACGTCAGCTGCGCCGACGCTTCGAGAACGCCGTCGGCTACGGCCCGAAGACGTTCGGTCGCGTGCTGCGGTTCAGGGCCTTTCTCTCCCTCGTCGAAGACCACGGGTACGCGATCGCCGACGCGGCCGCCGAGGCGGGTTACGCCGACCAGGCGCACCTCACACGCGAGTGCAACGACCTCGCCGGCCTGCCACCGGCGGAGCTCATCAAAGTCCGAAACGTTCAAGACCCGGGCTGACCGTCGGCCGTACGGTCGGAGGTATGAACATTCGCTTCGTCGCCAGCTTCGCCCCCATCGTCACCGACAGGTCCGCCACCAAGCGCCTCTACGTCGACACCTTCGGCCTGGACCTCGAGGACACCGACGGCTACCTGCACAGCGAGAACGTCGACGGCGTCAAGCACTTCGGTCTCTGGCCGCTCGAGCAGGCGGCCGAGGCCTGCTTCGGCACCAAACAGTGGCCGTCCAACGTTCCCCGGCCGCAGGCCAGCCTCGAGTTCGAGGTCGACGATGTGCGCGAGGCCGCCAAAGAGCTAGAAGACCGCGGCTACCAGCTGATTCATGGCGCGCGCACCGAACCGTGGGGTCAGACGGTGGCCCGCCTCCTCAGCCCTGAGGGACTGATCGTCGGCGTCAGCTATTCGCCGCAGCTTCGCTGAACTGCTCGAGGAGCTGCTCGACCAGCCGCGACGGCCCCATCGCCTTGTCGAAGGTGGCGGCCGCCTTGCTGCACTCGTCGGCCTCGAGCACCGCCGTGTCGATGGCGGTGAGGATGGCGACCTTGGTGTCCGGCGCCACGCTGGCGATGTGAGGAAGGGCCTCGATGCCCGTCATTCCCGGCATCAGGACGTCGAGGAGCAGGAGGTCGGGCTGCAGCTCGCGCGCCAGGGCGATGGCTTCCTTGCCAGTCTCCGCTTCGCCGACGACCTCGAAGCCGCCGGCCAGGTCCATGGCGATGCGCACCGTCGTCCGCATCTCCGGCCGGTCGTCGGCGAGCACAACACGCAGCGGCTGACCGGGCTCCCTGGCAATCGTCGACGTGCGCGGCCACAGCCGCTCGAAGCTCTGCTCGAGTTCGTCCGCGGGCAGTGGCTTGCTCCAGAGGAAGCCCTGTGCCTGCTCACATCCGAGCGCCGCCAGCTTGTCGGCCTGCGCGGGCTCCTCCACGCCCTCGGCGATCGCCCCGACGCCCAAGGCGTGGGCCAGGCCCAGCACGCCGGCGACGATTGCGCCGTCCTCGGAGTTGTGGCCCAGTCCCATGACGAACGACCGGTCGACCTTGAGGAAGTCGACAGGGAAGCGACGTAGATAGAGCAGCGACGAGTAGCCGGTGCCGAAGTCGTCGATGCCGAGCCTCACACCGAGCTCCTTCAGTGACTGCAGCACGGTGCGGCTGGCGCCCACGTCCTCCATCAGCACCGACTCGGTGATCTCCAGGCAGAGGAGGCCGGGCTCGAGCCCGGAGTCGTTCAGGGCCCGGAGCACGAGACGGGTCAGGTCGGCGGCACTCATCTGGCGGGCGGAGAGGTTGACCGAGACGTTCAGTGGCGTGCGGTCGGGGTTGGCGCGGTTCCACGCCGCCACCTGCTTGCAGGCCTCGTCGAGCACGTAGGCGCCGACGGCGCGGATGAGGCCGGTCTCCTCGGCGACGGGGATGAAGTCGCCAGGTGCGACCAGGCCGCGTTCGGGGTGCTGCCACCGCACAAGGGCCTCGACGCCGATCATTGCGGTGCCGCTCAGGCGGACGACCGGCTGGTAGTGGACTCGGAGCTCGTCGCGCTCGATGCCCCGGCGGAGATCGCCCTCCATCTGGAGGCGCTCCAGGGCGAGCGTCTGCATGCCGCGCTGGTAGCTCTCCACGCGGTCACGGCCTCGTTCCTTGGCCCGGTACATGGCGGCGTCGGCGTCGCGCAGCAGCGAGTCGGCTGTCGCCCCCGACGCCGTCGCCGAGGTCACGATGCCGATGCTCGCGGTCACCGTGAGGTCACGTCCGTCGACGCAGAAGTGCTCGGTCAGGGCGTCGTGGATGCGTTCGGCGATGGCCTCGGCTTCCCACTCGCCGTCGAGCTCCTCGCACAGCACGACGAACTCGTCGCCACCGAAGCGAGCGACGCTGTCGCCGGCGCGGAGGGCGGTGCGTAGACGCTCCGAGACCTGTTGGAGCAACTCGTCGCCCGCAGCATGCCCGAGGCTGTCGTTGATCCACTTGAAGCGGTCGAGGTCAAGGAAGAGGACCGCAGTCATCGATCCCCGTCGCGGGCCACGTCGGGCAAGAGATTGGCCGAGGCGGTCGAGGAGGAGCGCACGGTTCGGGAGACCAGTCAAGGTGTCGTGGAAGGCCTGGTGGAGCAGCGCCTCCTCGGCCGTCTTGCGCTCGGTGATGTCGCGGATGTTGAGGACGACGCCTGCGACGGCCGGCTCGTCGAGCAGGTTGCCCATCTCGACCTCGACCCACCGCCACGTGCCGTCGGCGTGCTTGGCCCGGTACTCGATCGGCGCCGTGTCCTCCGTCGTCGTGATCCTCGATTCCCACGCCGCGAGCGCCAGTTCGACGTCTTCGGGATGGATGAACGTCCAGCGCTCACGGCCGAGGACTTCTTCGGGGGCGTAACCAAGCACCTTCTTGATGGACGGGCTCACGTAGGTGATGCACGCGTCGCGATCACAGACGATGGCGATGTCGGAAGCGTTCTGCACCAGGCCGCGGAATCGCTCTTCGCTCTCGGAGAGGCTCAGTAGCGAGCGCTGCAGGTCGACGCGCGCATCCTCGTTCTTGCGCCACGCCACCAGGCAGGCCACGCTCTCGGCCAGCACGAACCCGCCGTGGATGAGTGCCCACTTCCACGGGTTGTTGATCGCCGACGCATGGTTGTACACGGCATGGGGGTCGATGGCGCCGAAGAGCCCGTGTTCCAAAACGACGAAGCTGATGGCGACGAGAAACGGCACCCAGTCCTCGTAGAGGCTGAGGACGACGACGATGACGAAGTAGTGGAAGTGGGCCTCGACGACGCCGCCGGACAGGTGCACCAAGATTCCCGAGGCGGCGACCAGCCCGAAAGCGGCGACGACCGACTGCCACTTCCGCCCGAGACGCGTCCAGGACGCGAAGGCGGCGGCGGTCGCCACAATCGATGTGTCGGCGACGGTGTGGGCCAACGTGTATCCCCGAGCCAGCCCGAAGATCGTCAGGGCGAGGGCGTGTACCCAGAGGACGATCACGATGACGCGGTGCCGCTTCTCCCACTCCTCATGGGGGAGCGAGCCGCCCCGAGGTAGGAAGCCGATGACTGCGGACTTCGTCCGCTCTGCGATGCGCCCCAGCACATTTCACATATCGGCCGGTCATGGGGCGTGACTGAGAGATTTGTGGCAATTCCTGTTGCGGGACGCCCTTTGCTACTCGCCGGTAAAGGTCGGGGGTCGCTTCTCCAGGAAGGCGGTGAAGGCCTCGGTCAGGTCGTTGGAGGCCAGGAAGGCGGCGTTCCAGACGCCCACGTAGTCGAGGCCCTCCTCGACGGTGCGGCCCTCGCTCGCCCGCAGGACCGCTTTGGTGCCCTGCACGGCAAGGGGGGAGTTGGCGGCGATCTCGCCCGCCATCTCGTGGGCGGCCTTCAGGCAGGCCTCGCCGTCGGGCAGCACCTGGTTGACCAGCCCGATCTCGGCCGCCCGGTCGGCGCTGATGTCTTTGCCTGTGTAGGCGAGCTCGGCCACGTGGCCCTTGGCCACGATCCCCGGGAGGCGCTGGAGGGTGCCGAGGTCGGCGACGATGGCGATCTTGGTCTCCCGGACCGAGAAGGTCGCGTCGGCCGACGCCAATCGGATGTCGCACGCACAGATCAGGTCGATGCCGCCGCCGATGCAGTAGCCGTGCACTGCGGCGATCACCGGCTTGGGGCAGTCAGCGATGGCGTTGATCGAACCTTGCAGACGCTTGATGCCGCGCAGGGCGGCCTTGCGCCGCGCCGCCTCCGACGTGCCGCCGCCTCCCTCGCCGGCGACCGCGCTCCCCATGGTCTTGAGGTCGAGGCCGACGGTGAAGGCCGGGCCCTTGGCGGCGATGACGACCGCCCGTACGTCGTCGTCGTCGGCGACCTCCTCCATCATCCTCGGCAGGTCGGCCCAGAGCGCGGGTCCCATGGCGTTGCGCCGTTCGGGGCTGTCGAGCCAGAGGGTGGCGACGTGGGCGTCGCGCTCGAGGGTCAGGACTTCAGAGGTAGGCGCCATGCCCGGGATGGTAGGTCTTGGGTGTGGATCTGGCCTCTGCTTCGGTGTTCCTCGACTTCGACGGGACGATGACGCTCATCGACAGCGGCGTGCACCTGCTCGAGCGGCTGAATCCGGACGGCGCGTGGGTCGCTGTCGACGAGCTCTACGGCGCGGGCGCCATTGGCAGCCGAGAGTGTCTGTCGCGGGAGTGGGAACTCCTCCCGCACGACGAGGTGGTGTTGCGCGGTGTGGCACGTGACGTCGAGCTCGATCCCGACGCCGAGCGTCTCGTTGCCGGTCTCCGCGCCGGCGGCGCCGAGGTCACGGTCGTCTCCGACGGGTTCGGTTTCTATGCCGAGGAGGTGTGCGGCCGCCTCGGCGTTCCGGTGCTCACCAATGCCGTCGACTGGTCGACCGGCACCCTCGAGTTCCCGAACCTCGACCGGTGCTGCCCGTGCTCGAGTTGCGGCACGTGCAAGCAGGCGCCGATCAAGGATGCGCGTCGACGAGGACGCACCACGGTGTTCGTGGGCGACGGCATCAGCGACCGCAAGGCCGCCCTCCTGACCGACGTGCTGTTCGCCAAGGACCGTCTGGCCGAGTGGTGTGAGTTCAGCGGGGTCGACCACGTGCCGTTCGACACACTGGCCGACGTCTACGACGCCCTCTGTCGGTAGCATCACCGGCGGGGTCGGTCCGGCCCCTTTTCCGCGAGATGAGCGCCTTCACACACGACACCGTCGCCGAGCTCCCAGGGCCCGATTGGCTCCGGGCGCGGCGTGCCGCGGCCTTCGAGCGCTTCGACGACGCGGGTCTTCCGACCGAAGCCGAGGAGATCTGGCGCTACAGCCGCATCTCAGAGCTCGACCTCGATGCCTATTCACCCGTGGCCGGCGACGGCGGCGACGGCGGTGAGAGGGGCATCCCCGAGGGTGTGCGCGCGGCTGTCGAAGCCGTGGGTGCGCACGCGGGCCTGATCGTCACCCGCAACGGCCGGGTGGCACACGCGGGCCTCGATCCCGACCTGGCCGAGCGCGGCGTCGAAGTCAGCGACGTGCAGGTGTTCCCGTGGGGAAGCTTCGTCTTCTTCAACGACCCCGACGGCAACGGCTGGGCGCTACAAGCCGTGACCGACCGGAGCCAGCCAGCCTGAGTCATAACGCGGGACGCACGCCGACGGTCTCGCA
>JAFAUA010000488.1 GCA_019243595.1 Acidimicrobiia bacterium | reverse complement strand
CGCTCGAGGAGTTCGAGGCCCGCGAAGTCGAGGTCGTTCGTCGGCTCGTCGAGGAGGAGCACGTCGAAGCGCGACAACAGGATGGCCGCCAGCCCGGCGCGGGCCCGCTGACCGCCGGACATCGCCGTCAGCGGTTGCTGCAGCCGGGTGGCGTCGCCGAGACCGACGTCGGCGCAGACCTCGGCGGCGCGCGACTCGAGGTCGTCGCCGCCGAGGTCGAGGAACCGCTGGAGGGCGTCGGCGTGGCGTTCCATGGCGTCGGGATCCGTTTCCAAGGCTGCCGTCGCCTCGTCCAGGGCCGCCGACGCCGCGGCGACACCGGTGCGGCGGGCGACGTAGGCGAGCAACGACTCGTCGTCGACGCCCATGACCTCCTGGGGCAGGTACCCGACGGTCAACGTGGGCGGCGCACGGTCGACGACACCCGCTTCGGGGAGCTCGAGGCCCGCCAGGACGCGCAGCAGCGTCGACTTGCCGACACCGTTCGGCCCGACGATGCCGATGCGTGCCCGCGCTCCGACGACGAGCGAGACGTCGGCGAGCACGGGGTGGGTCCCGTGGACAACGGTGACGTGAGTGGCGGCGAGGGTGCCGGCGGAAGTGGCGCGCATCAGAACTCCTGCAGGATCGACGGGTCGGGCCGAGGAGTCAGCGACGCATGGTCGCCACGCTACTTCGAGGTCACCGTTCCCTGGAGCGTGGCCGTGACCGAGACGCCCCCGGGCGCCGGTGCCAGCGTGACCTCGAAGGGTCCGTTCGCCATGGTGAGCGTCGTCGCTGTGGCCGAGCCCGACCTCGTCCGCAGCGTGAAGGTTCCGGTCAGCTGCAGCGTGCCGGGCCCGTCGATCTTCAGCGTCGGCGAGTCCAAATGGATGACGACGCCGTCGCTCGCGGTCAGCACCGTGTGGCCGTCTGCACCGAAGCTGACGCCGCCGTCCTCGGGCGTGGCGAGGCCGGCGGAGCCGACGGCGACCGACGACCCGAAGCGGTAGTTTCCAGACTTGAAGGCGCTGGTGCCCATCAGCGACCACGTGACGCCGTGGACGTCGGCGTCGACGTGGGCGGGCCCGAGGTCGAGCGCGCCGCCCGCGCCCGACACCGGCAGCGGCTGGCCGGCGTACCAGTAGACGGTCTTGCGCGCCCCGTTGATGATGGCGCCCTCGACCGTGGCGTTGCGCACGGCGCCCCGCTCGACGGCATTGATCGTGAACGGCGTGGGAATCGGATCGGCCTGGGCGTTGTCGGCGCTCAAGGTCTTGAGGGTGCCGGTGAGCAAGGTCTGGCCGACGGCGGGCACGGTGACGACCTCGGTCACCGGGGGCACGGTCGTCGCCTCGTGGACGATCGTGTTGCCCGGCGCGTCCTTGCGCTCGACCACAGTCACCACGCCGCCGCCCAGCAATCCCACAATCAGAACGGCAAGGACGCTTTTCACACCGCCGAGGGTAGGTTGGGACGCATGTCGCGTCCCGCCACCCTCGGTCAGCTTCGCGAGTCGGGCTGGGAGTCAGTCCCGGTCAAGGAGGAGGTGCGACGGAACGCAGCCGCCAAGGTCAAGGCGGGGGAGCCGCTGTTCCCCGGCGTGCTCGGCTACGACGACACCGTCCTTCCGCAGCTGGAGAACGCCCTCCTCGCCGGCCACGACGTGATCTTCCTCGGCGAGCGCGGCCAGGCCAAGACGCGCATGATCCGCAGCCTCATCGAGCTGCTCGACGAGTGGATGCCGATCGTCGCCGGGTCCGAGATCAACGACGACCCGTATAACCCAGTGTCCAAGCACGCCCGCGACGCCGTCCGGGAGCACGGCGACGACACGCCGATTGAGTGGGTCCACCGCGACACCCGCTTCGGGGAGAAGCTGGCCACGCCCGACACATCCATTGCCGACCTCATCGGCGAGGTCGACCCCATCAAGGTCGCCGAGGGCCGCTACCTCTCCGACGAGCTGACCCTGCACTACGGCCTGGTGCCGCGCACCAACCGCGGCATCTTCTCCATGAACGAGCTTCCCGACCTGGCTGAGCGCATCCAGGTCGGCCTCCTGAACGTGCTCGAGGAGCGTGACATCCAGGTCCGGGGCTACAAGATCCGCCTGCCGCTCGACGTCATGCTGGTGGCGTCGGCCAACCCGGAGGACTACACGAACCGCGGCCGCATCATCACGCCGCTCAAGGACCGCTTCGGCGCCCAGATTCGCACGCACTACCCGCTCGACACCGAGACCGAGCTGAAGATCGTGGGCCAGGAGAGCCGCACCTTCGACCTCCCGGGCCTGCGCGTGCAGGTGCCTGACCACATGGCCGAGATCGTCGCCACCGTCAGCCAGCTGGCCCGGGCCAGCGCCCACATCAACCAGCGCTCCGGCGTCTCGGTGCGCCTGTCGATTGCCAACTACGAGACGATGATCGCCAACGCCACCCGCCGGGCCCTGCGCCTCGGCGAGCCCGACGTCGTCCCTCGCATCAGCGACCTCGAGGCGCTGGCGTCGTCGACGGCGGGCAAGGTCGAGATCGAGACGCTCGAAGAGGGGCGCGAGGAGACCGTCGTCCAGAACCTGTTCAAGGCCGCCGTGCTGACGGTCTTCAAGGAGCGTTGCCCGATCGACCAGTTCCGCGACGTGCTGTCGGCGTTCAGCGAGGGTTCGATCGTGCATGCGGGCGACGACATCCCGTCCTCCGCCTACGTCGACATCCTCGGCACCGTGCCGGCGATGCGTTCGTCGGTCGTCGAGTTGGCGGGAAGCGAGACGCCCGCCGCCATCGCCAGCGCCGTGGAGTTCGTCCTCGAGGGCCTCCACCTGTCGAAGCGACTCAACAAGGACGCGGTCGGCACCAAGGCGACCTACCGAGGGCGCGGCTAGTGCCCGTCGGCTTCCGCTACAGCCGCTGGGACGGCACCCAGGCCGGGTTCGAGCTCGACGCCGACGACATCCTCTCCGAGATCACCGACGACCTCCTCTACCACGGCGACCTGAACGCGGCGCTGCGCCGGATGATGCAGTCCGGCTTCCGCGACCAGAACGGTGAGCGTCTGGCGGGCATGCGTGAGCTGATGGAGCGCCTGCGCAGGCGGCGCAAGGACGAGCTCGAGAAGTACGACCTGGGCGGCGTCTACGACGACATCGCCCAAGAGCTGCGTGAGGTCGTCGACCAGGAGCGGGGCGGCATCGACGAGCTCGAGCAGGAGGCCCGCCAGTCCGGCGACCAGCGCCGCCAGGAGATCACCGAGCAGGTCGCCCAGGAGAAGCGCATGCAGCTCGACCTGCTGCCGCCCGACCTGGCCGGGCAGG
>JAFAUA010000424.1 GCA_019243595.1 Acidimicrobiia bacterium | reverse complement strand
CGCCCTGCTGGCGTCACTGCAGGGCACGGTCAGCAGCGACAGCTTCGGCTACTTCTATTCACTGTTCTGGCTGGTGCTCGTCGTCACGACCGGCGTGCGCACCGTCGAGGGCGCCGTCAACGCCGGCTTTGCCCTGGTGTTCGTGCCCGAGCTGCTCCACCACCTGCCGGGCCGGTGGGCGAACCTCGAGTTCGTGCTGTTCGGCTTCGGCGCCATCAACTACGCCAAGCATCCCGAGGGCGCCGTCGAGTTCGGTAAGCGTCGCAGCATCGAGCGCGTCGTCAACTGGAACAAGCGGCGCGAGCAACGCCGGCCATCTCGCCCGGAGAACCCGCCGCCCGCCCCCGACGAAGCGCGGGAGGAAGTTCCGGCATGAGCTTGCTCGAGGCCGTCGGCATTACCAAGCGCTTCGGGGGCGTCATGGCGCTCGACGACATGAGCATCGACGTCGAAGATGGCGAGGCCGTCGGGCTGGTCGGTCCCAACGGCGCGGGCAAGACGACCTTCTTCAACTGTCTGCTCGGCCTGCTCCGCCCCGACGCCGGGCGCGTGACGTTCAAGGGCGTCGACATCTCCCGCATGCCGATCCACAAGCGGGCTCGCCTCGGCATCGGCCGCACGTTCCAGCGCGTGGAGCTGTTTGCGGGGCTGACTGTTGCCGACCACCTGCTGATTGCCGAGCGGGCCCGGCAGGGCCGCGGCGGGCTGCTGTCCGACCTCGTCGGCGGCGGCCGTCCGACCGACGACGAGCGGGAACGTGTCGCCGAGATCGTCGACCTCGTTGGTCTCACCGGCTCGGCCGATGTGCCCGTCGAGGCGCTGAGCCTCGGGCACGCCCGCCTGGTGGAGCTGGGCCGGGCCTTGATCACCGAGCCCGACCTTCTCCTGCTCGACGAGCCGTCGTCGGGGCTCGACCGCGTGGAGTCACTGGCGCTCGCCGGCGTCCTCCGTTCGATGCGGGAGCAGAAGGGCACTGCGGTGCTCCTCGTCGAGCACGACCTCGAGATGGTGCAGCGGGTCGTGACCCGCCTCTTCGTCGTCGACTCCGGTGCCGTCCTGGCGGCCGGGCCATGCCACGAGGTGCTCGGCGACGAGCGCGTGCGGCTCGCGTACCTCGGTCGGGGAGTGGCGTAGCGATGGCGCTGCCGATCCAGCCCATCGCCGACGCCGCACCGCTCCTCGAGCTCGACGGCGTCGACGCCGCCTACGCCGCCTTCCGGGCCCTGTTCGGCGTCTCGTTCGCGGTTCCCGAGGGCTCGGCCCTGGCGCTGCTCGGGTCGAACGGTTCCGGCAAGACGAGCGTCGCCCGCGTGATCAGCGGTCTCATCGTGCCGACCGCCGGACGGGTGCGCTTCGCCGGCCAGGACGTCACTGGCTTGTCGCCGTGGCGCCTCGCCCGCATGGGCATCGTGCAGGCGCCCGAAGGTCGCTCCGTGTTCGCATCGCTCTCGGTCGAGGAGAACCTGGTGTTGGCGTTCCGCCAGTCGCTCGGCCGGTCCGGCGTGGGCGATGCCCTCGAGCGCGCCTACGCCCGATTCCCTCGGCTCGCCGAGCGCCGACGGCAGAGCGCAGGCACGCTCTCCGGTGGCGAGCAGCGCATGCTCTCGCTAGCTCGGGTCTTCGCCGACCCGCCCCGCCTGCTCGTCGTCGACGAGCTCTCGCTGGGTCTGGCGCCCGCGATCGTCGACTCGGTCTTCGACGCCCTCGCCGAGATACGCGAACGGGGGACGACGCTCGTCGTCATCGAGCAGCACGTCGACCGCGCCCTCACCCTGGCCGACGAGGTCGTGCTCCTCACCCAGGGTCGAGTGGTGTACCGCGGCCTGGCCGCCGAGATCGGCGACCAGGTCGAGCGGCTTCTACCCGGCGAGCCCGTTTAGGGGCACTTCGCGCTCGCGCTGGCGAGCTTGATCAGCTGGCAGAACGTCTGCTCGCTGACCTTCCAGTTGTCGCCTTCCTTCACCGCCTGCCCCGACGCGTTCGGGAGCAGTGTTGAGTTGTCGGCCGTGCTGATCAGGTCATAACGGACGGTCGCCGCCTTGCCCTGCAGGGTCACGTCGACGACCTTGGCCTTGAGGCTCTTCGCCTGCGGGTTGTTCGCCTGCGCGTCGAGGATCGGCTTCAACCCTGTGTAGTCCTGGACCATGTCCTTCTTCTGCGCCGTCGGGATCGACGGATCGAAGAAGTTCTGCCATGCGGTCGTGATCTTTGCCTTGGCCTGAGCCGGCGTCTCACTCGAACCGCCACTGCCGCACGCGGCGGCGATCAGTCCGAG
>JAFAUA010000356.1 GCA_019243595.1 Acidimicrobiia bacterium | reverse complement strand
ATGCCGCAGTGAGTGAATGACAGTTTGGGCACAGCAGCCGCAGGTTCGAGAGCTCGTTGTTCATTGGATCGCCGTCGATGTGATCGAGGTGGAGGGTGAGCTCGCGGCCATGCCACTCGTGGATCCCGCATTCTGCGCACCGGTTCTGGAGGAGGTCGGCGGCGAGGAGCCTCCGGCGGAGGTTCCAGCGACTAACAGCGACACCCTTGCGAAGGTATGACTGCAGCGGTCGTTCGCGGCGTCCTGGAAATTCGCGTCCCGCGGCCCACCGCTGTCCGACAACGTGCGATGTATCAAGGCCGAGCGGCGCAATATGTCCCTTGACGAAGGTGTGCGCTCCGCCGCTCGGTCGATATCCGAGACGTCTGATGACGCCGGCGATGCTCTGTTCCGCCGCCACCGCCTCCGCGAGGTCATTACCGGTCCAGCTTCACCTCCGTCCGCGGGGTGTTCCGTCCTGGGTCGTGCCCGACGACCACGGGCGGGCATGGGCCCAGGCCAGGCCTCTCATGTGGGACAGGTCGAGCCCCAATCGGTCGATGGCCGCTCGTACCCTCGGATTGCTCGTGCTCCGATATCCGAGTCGCTTGAGCACGCCTGCGATCGTCTCCTCCGTGCGAACCGCCTCCGCAAGTTCCTCGTCCGTCCAGGGACCAGGTGACGTTGCCACGGCCGTCATCTTATCGAACATATGTTCGATAAACAATGACCAGTCGAGCGCTCCGGCACAGCGCCGGATACCGAATGGCGGCCGCTAGCCTCGCCGGTGATGGATCTCGACGTGTTTTCCCGGCTCGACGGGCAGTTCATGGACCGCTCCGGCGACATCTACCAGCGGCTGCTGAAGGAGCGGATCGTCTTCCTCGGCACCCAGGTCGACGACAACGTCGCCAACCTGATCTGCGCCCAGCTGTTGCTTCTCGAGTCTGAGGACCCCGAGCGCGACGTGTTCCTCTACATCAACTCGCCGGGCGGCTCGGTGACGGCGGGCATGGCGATCTACGACACCATGCAGTACATCCAGTGCGACGTGGCCACCATCTGCATGGGTCTCGGCGCGTCGATGGGCCAGTTCCTCCTGTGCGCCGGCGAGCCCGGCAAGCGCTTCTCGCTGCCCCACGCCCGCATCCTCATGCACCAGCCGTCGGCTCAGATGCAGGGTGTGGCTGCCGACATCGCGATCCACGCCGAGCAGATCATGTACACCAAGCGCGTGATGGCCGAGCGCATCGCCATGCACACCGGCCAGACCGTCGAGCAGATCGAGCTCGACTTCGACCGCGACCGTTGGTTCACGGCATCCGAAGCCAAGGACTACGGGATGATCGACCAGGTCATCGAGCGGTCCCGCCAGGTCACCACCGCGTAAGCACCGACCTAGGGTCGCGGCCGTGAAGGTCGTCGTCACCGGTTCCAGCGGGCTCATCGGCTCGGCGTTGGTCGAGGCTCTGCAAGCGCGCGGCGACACCGTGACCACGCTTGTGCGGCGCGCACCAAAGACGGGCGAGGCCCGCTGGGATCCCGACGGCGGCCAGATCGACCGGGACGCCTTGGAGGGTCAGGACGCCGTGGTCCACCTGGCCGGTGTCGGTATCGGCGATCACCGCTGGACCGACGAGCACAAGCGCGCCGTCCTGGACAGTCGGGTCAAGGGCACGACACTGCTCTCGACCACCCTCGCCGACCTCAGTGACAAACCCAAGGTGATGGCGTCGGCGTCGGCCATGGGCTATTACGGCCTCCGCGGCGACGAGGTGCTCACCGAAGACTCGCCACCGGGCACCGGTTTCCTTGCGGAGATCTGCGCGCAGTGGGAGGCCGCGACCAAGCCTGCCGAGGATGCCGGCGTCCGCGTGGCCCACCTGCGGAGCGGGCTTGTCTTGAGTACCGAGGGGGGCGCCTTCAAGCCGATGTTGCTCCCGTTCAAGCTCGGGCTCGGCGGCCGCATCGGCGACGGCAGGCAGTGGTGGAGCTGGATCACGATCGACGACGAGGTGGGCGCCATCCTCCACGCCCTCGACAACGACACGCTCAGCGGCGCGATCGACGTCACAGCGCCGAACCCCGTCACCAACGAGCAGTTCACGCGCACGCTGAACCATGTGCTGCGGCGCCCGACGCTCCTGCCGACGCCGACGTTCGCCCTGAAGGCGATGTTCGGGAGCGAGGCTGTCAACGAGATGTTCCTCGGTGGCCAACGGGTGCTGCCCGCCAAGCTCCAGGCGAGCGGCTACACCTTCCGTCACCCCGAGCTCGAGGGTGCCCTGCGTCACCTTCTTCACAAGGGCTCATAAGGGGTTCGGACCGCCCGACCGGGGGGTAAGGGTCCGGGCATGACCGGGGACGCCCGCCAGGGCGAGGAGCACCGCGCAGGCGAGGGATTCGGCAGCACCAGCCGCAAGAAGGTGGCGCTGCTCTACGGCGGCCTGCTCGCCGCCGCTCTCATCCTGCTCGACCTCGTCATCATGGCGGGTCGCCACCTCCACGCGCCGAAGGCCGAGAAGGGCGCCACCACTGGGTCGGCGGTGGCGAGCGAGAAGATCTTCTGGAAGCTGCTGCTCGCGGCGCTCGTGGTGATCATCGTCAGCCGCGCCGTCGGCGCCTTGTTCCGACGCATCAATCAGCCGCAGGTTGTTGGCGAGATCGCGGCTGGCATCCTGCTCGGCCCCTCGGTGCTCGGCGCCGCGTGGCCTCAGGCCACGTCCTACCTCTTCTCGCCGAAGGTGCTGCCGTTCCTCGACGTGCTGGCCAACGTCGGGCTGATCTTCTTCATGTTCCTGATCGGGCTCGAGCTCGACATGCGGTTGATACGTGGGCGCGGGCACGCCGCCGCCCTTGTGAGCCACGTCAGCATCGTGTTCCCGTTCGTCTTGGGCGTCGGATCGGCGCTGGTGCTCTTCAGCCAGCTCGGCTCGGCGACCGGCAAGTTCACACCGTTCGCGCTGTTCCTCGGCGCGTCGATGAGCATCACCGCCTTCCCGGTGCTGGCCCGCATCCTCACCGAACGCGGCCTCTACAAGACACGCCTGGGGGCGGTGACCCTGACGTGCGCGGCGGTGGACGACGTCACCGCCTGGTGCATCCTCGCCGTCGTCGTCACGGTCGCACGCGCCTCGGGGCTGTCGGCGGCGCTGCTGACGATCGGCCTGTCGATCATCTTCATCGCTTTCATGATCTTCGTGGTCCGCCCGTTGATGGCCCGTCTGGCGACCCACCACGAGGAGCAGGGCCACCTGAGCGGGGCGGCCTTGGCTGTCGTGTTCAGTAGCGTGCTCCTGAGCGCCATCGCGACCGACCGCATCGGCATTCACGCGATCTTCGGCGCTTTCCTGTTCGGCGCCGTGATGCCCCAGCGCTCGGAGTTCATCCGTGAGCTCGTCGGCAAGCTCGAGGACTTCGTCGCCGTGTTCCTGCTGCCGCTGTTCTTCGCCTACACCGGCTTGCGAACGAACTTCGGCCTGATCGGCGGAGATCCCAAGTTGTGGATGTTCTGCGGCGTCGTTCTCTTCATCGCCGTCCTCGGCAAGTGGGGTGGATCGACGGCCGCCGCCAAGGCTGTCGGCCTGGAGTGGCGGGAGTCGCTCGCCGTCGGGATCCTGATGAACACCCGCGGCCTCACCGAGCTGATCATCCTCAACATCGGGCTCGACCTCGGCGTCATCCCGCCGACGCTGTTCGCCATGCTCGTGATCATGGCCGTCGTCACGACGTTCATGACGACGCCACTCTTGTCACTGGTGTATCCGCGGCGCGAGCTGGATCGGATGGTCGCCGAGGAGTCCGACGAGGAAGAGGAGGGCCAGCGGAAGTGGCGCGTGCTCATCCCCATCGCTAGTGCGGCCGAGGGCCACGAGCTCGTGCATACGGCGCTGCGGCTGGCGCGTGACCACGAGGAGGACACCGAGCTCATCCTTCTCCGCCCCGTGCGTCTGCCTGGCTCCGCCTATCGCTCGGGCCACCTGGGCACCGAGGCTGCGGTGGCGAAGGCGACCGACGCGCTACGCCCGCTCGTGCAGATGGTCGAGGGCGCGGGCGCGACCGCGGTCCCGCTCGCCATCGCCGGCTCGCCGGGCGACACTGTTGAGCGCGTCGTTGAGGAGCGCGAGCCCAACCTGGTGCTGATGTTCTGGCGGCGCGCACCCTTCGGGCGCCGTCTGCTCGGCGGCACGGTCGGCCACGTGCTGCGCCACGCCGATAGCGACGTCGCCGTGCTGATCGACCCGACCCACCAAGGGCTCGGGCTCAAGCGCGGGGCCGAGATCGCGGTGCCGTTCGGCGGCGGCTTCCACGAGGAAGCGGCCGTCGACCTCGCCCTACGGCTTGCCGAGGCGAGCGGTGCGACGCTGAAGCTCGTGGGACGCGCCGATGGCGACGACTCGGCCCACGAGCTCGGTGAGCGGGCGGCCCAGGCTTATGAGGACACCGGCGTCTGGACGGTCGCGGCGCCGGTCGACGGCGACGGTGATGTCACCGGCAAGCTCGTCGAGGAGGCCAAGGAGGCAGATCTGGTCGTCCTCGGGGTCAGCGACAAGTGGGTGAAGGACCAGAACTCGCTCGGTGACCTGCGTGAGTCGATGGCGGCGCGGGCGTCGGCACCGGTGCTCGTCGTGCGGCGTCAGGGCCAGCCCGGCCAGCGCGGACCGAGCCGGTGGTTGAGGCGCCAGCGGGAGTGGCTCGACGAGGAGCCCGAGGCGACGGCGGCGGACGAGGCAGTCGAGGCCCTGACGGGCTGACAAGCTGGCGTTGATGCCGGCCAAGAAGTCGACCAAGGCGA
>JAFAUA010000330.1 GCA_019243595.1 Acidimicrobiia bacterium | reverse complement strand
GCCGTCTCGAGAAGGCGGGCGGCAGCGTCGTAGGACGCCCGTGCGACCTCCTCGCCTGCATCGGGGCGCATGAGGTTGGCCCCGTGCACCGCGAGCTCGGTGGCCGTGGGGCGGATCAACAGCACTTCGGCGCCCTTGCGGCGGGCGGAGGCGGTCTCCCGTGACAGTGCCCGTGTCGGGATCAGGCGCACGAGCTGGCGCAGGGGGTCTGGCGCGTCGACCGGTTCGTACGCCATTGGCGCGATGCCGATGATCAGGTCGCACCCGAATTTGGCGGCCAGATCGAGATTGGTGGACGAGTGCACGCCGCCGTCGACGAGCGTGTACTTGCCGACCTTCACCGGTTGGTAGAAGCCGGGGATGGCGCACGACGCGAGCACCGCGTTCGCCACCGACGTTTCGGGCGAACCCTCGCGTCCGAGCACGATGCGCCGGCCGCTGTTGATGTCGACCGTGCAGAGCCACAGGGCCTTGTCAGGCCATGTCGGCGCCAGCTCGGCGGGGAGGCGACGCTCGCCTTCGGTCATGGCGAAGAGGCCGCCCGGGAAGCGGCGACGCAGGGCGCCAGGGATCGGCAGCGCCGGCCGACGGATGACGGCCTGGCCCAGGACGTACGCCGAGCCGACAGCGATGCGACTGAGCTCGAGCGGCGAGCGCCAGCGGGGCGTGAAGATCTCGCGGCGGCGCCGGGCGGCCTCGTCGTCGCCCAGCTCGGCGAGCGTCGGGTGCGTGCCCAGGGCGAACGCCCAGAAGTCCTCGCCGGTCCAGCCGGAACGGAGATAGGCAGCGATCACACTCCCTGCGCTCGAGCCAACCAACAGATCGGCGTCGGCCGGTCGGATGCCGGCTACCTGTTCGAGGGCGCGGGTAACGCCCGCGTGGTACGCCATGCCGACGGTCCCGCCGGCGCCATACACAATCCCAATGCTGCGTGAAGCCATGCCGCCAAGGTATGGCACAAGCTGCGCTGGCGAACGCGAACGATTACCGGCCGAAGGGGCAGATCCAGGCGTTGCAGCGGTTCGGGGGGTCCGGAGGCGGCGACGCGCTTGGCGCCGCTGCCGGTGCTGAGGCAGGCGGGGGTGTGGGTGCCGGCGCAGGCGGCGGTGGGACGGGCGCGGGCACTGGCGGGGCTGGCGGAGCAGGCGGGGGTGCCGTTCGCTGGGCGCTGAGGAGGTGGCCGGTCACCACGATGCGGTGGGTCTTCTGGTACTTGGGGTGACACGCGAACAGGGTGAACGTCGGGTCCGTCGTGGGGTTGGCGATCCACGTGTCGTCGGGCGTGACGATGATCGTCTGGCCCACGGCGTACACGAATCGGCCTGCAGCCGTCGTGAAGATCACCTGGTCGCCTGGTTGGAGCTGGTCGATGTCAAGGAACGGATGCGTGTGCGTCACCCGGTGCCCGGCGACGACGACGTTCCCGTTGTCACCCGGCATTGCCGTGCCTGACCAGTGCCCGGGACCATTGGCGAGCACGTCGAGGCCGACGCCCTCGAACATCGGCTGACTGAGCCCGACCTTGGGAATCTCGATCCGGCCGATGGCGCCGCGGGCGCCGAAGTCGAGGTTGATGGGGCCGGCCGCGTCCGCGGGACGGGGGTTGACGGCGGCAGGCTGGGCGTTGACGTAGTCGGCGGGTGTGGGGTCGTCGGCGGCATCGGCCGGCAACGTGTCGCCAGTGCCCGAGCCGGATCCACCCTGGCCCTGCGCCTGCTCCTGACCGGCGTAGGACACGTAACGGGGCAGCGCCGGCTGACGGGCGCCGCACGCCGTCCCGAGCGCGAGCGCGAGCACAACCCCCGCTAGCGACAACCCCTTGCGCATCCGCGCACAAAGTTCGCACTCGGGTTGCCGAACTCCTGCTTGTTTGGCGAGGTCCTTGCGCCTGTCGCTAACCTGACACCAGCGTCAGAGAACTTTCACCACTGGAGAGCTTGCCGATGAGCGCGTACGAGATCGTCTCCGCCGACGCCCACGTCCTGGAGCCGACGGACATCTGGGACGAGTGGCTGCCCAAGCAGCACCGCGATAAGGCGCCGAAGCTGGTGAAGGATGCCGATGGCGGCGACGCCTGGCTGTTCGCCGGCGCTACCGATCCCGACCCCATCGGCCTCGTGTCGACGCCGGGCATGGCGTGGGACGACTTCCGCTGGACGGGCATCACCTACGACATGGCACGGCCCGGTTGCTACAACGGCGCCGAGCGGCTGAAGGACATGGACCTCGACGGCGTCGACGCCGAGATCCTGTTCCCGCCGCAGCGCACGATCGGCCACTTCCTCGGCGACGAGGACGACGAGTTCGTGATGGCCGGCATCGAGGCGTATAACAACTTCCTGTTCGACGAGTTCATGGCGCCCGACCCGACGCGGCTGGTCGGCATGGCCCAGATCCCGTCGCTGGGCACCGACGTCGCCATCGAGACCATGCGCAAGGCCAAGGCCAGGGGTTTCAAGGGCGTTGTGATCTCCATGTGGCCGTCGGGCGGCGACTCCATCTCCGACGCCGACGATCCGTTCTGGCAGGCGGCGGCCGACGAGCACATGCCAGTCTGCATCCACATCAACCTGATCTCGCGCAGGGCCCGCCAGAAGCAGCGGGCGGCCGCTGCGAAGGCGTCGGCCGCGGGCGGCGCCAAGGGCGAGAAGGGCATCTACGGCGGCAAGCAGGCAAAGGCCAACGCCAAGGCCGTCGCCGGGCTCGGCAGCGTGTTCTCTGTCGTGCCGAGCACGATCGGCCAGCTGATCTTCACCGGCGTGTTCGAGCGCTTCCCCGAGCTGCACGTGTCGATGATCGAGACCGGCGTGGGCTGGATCCCGCACTTCCTCGAGCAGATCGACGACCGCTACTGGCGCAACCGCTCGTGGGGCAACATCCCGCTTACCCAGCCGCCGTCGCACTACTGGTTCAAGAACATGAGCGCGACGTTCATCTCCGACCGCAACGGCATCGACAATCGCTACGGCGCGGGCGTCGACAACATCATGTGGAGCACCGACTATCCGCACCACGGCAACGACTGGCCGTACTCGCGGAAGACGATCAACGACATGATGGGCCACATCCCGGCCGACGAGAAGGCGAAGATCTGCGCCGACAACGCGGTCCGCATCTTCAACCTGGAGCGGTAGTAGCTCGCCCTACGATCGGGCGCTCATGACGCGCACGGTCAAGTTGGTCGGAGCCCCCGTCGACCTCTATCTCGACGCGCAGCGCCACATGCTCGAGATCGTGCGCGAGTTCGCCCTGATCTCGTTCGGTGACAAGAGTGGCGCCACCGAGCCCGTTCCCGAGCGCCTGCTCGACCTCGTCGACCAGCTGCGCAAGCGGTACGCGCCCAGTACCGACGCCATCCGCGCCCAGATCGACGAGGCGGCGGCGGCCGGACGGAAGACGGTCGACGTCGAGTTGCCGGCCGACGAACGGGCGGCAGCGATCACCGAGGACATCACCGACCTGCTCGACGCGGCCGACGACTACTGCCGTTCGGGCGATCTGTTGACCCTGGCCTCATCGCCCGAGATGGTGGCCTGGCGTCACTGGTGGCGCGACGAGGTCGTGGCCCAGGTGCGCGCCGATGCCGAGCCCCGGCCCTGGATGCCAGCCAGCACGCGATGAAGCACACGACGCTCAGCGAGGCCGTCGCCGCGAACGTGCGCCCCGGCGACACCGTCCTGCTCACGGTCGGCCACTCACGCTGGACGGCGGCTGCACGCGAGCTCGTCCGTCAGACGTGGGGGTCCGACCCGCACTTCACGCTCGTGATGCTGAGCCTGTCGTCGCTCGGCGCCCTGTTCTTCCGCGGGGGACTCGTCGACAAGGTGATCACCGCCTACTCGGGCGACTCGTTCCCGACCTACACGCCGAACCCGATCTTCCAGGCTGCCTACAAGAGCGGTGAGGTGGAGGTCGAGCATTGGTCGATCCTCACCTACCTGCAGCGACTCGAGGCGGCAGCCCGCGGGCTGCCTGCGACGGTCACCGGCTCGTTGCAGGGGTCGTCGATGGAGCAGAACGAGGCCTTCACCGTCGTCGACTCGGACTTTGGTCCCGTCGGACTGCTGGCACCCCTCGTTCCCGATGTCGCCCTGGTGCACGGCGTCGCCGCCGACCGCGACGGCAACGTCGCCGTCAACCCTCCGCTGCTCGAGGGTGTCTGGGGTGCGCTGGCGGCCCGGCGGGGAGCGGTGGTCACCGTCGAGCAGGTGGTCGACGACCTGTCGCCGTGGTCCGACCTGGTCCGAATTCCCGCGCACCGGGTGCTCGCCGTCGCCGAGACACCAATGGGCGCCCATCCCGGCGGGCTCTTCACGCGGGGGACACCGATCGACGGCTACGGCGAGGATGTCGACTTCTGGGTGATGGCTCGCGACGCGTGCCGCGGCGACTTCGACGAGTTCGCCCGCCACTGGTACCTCGAGCCCGCCGACCAGGACGACTACCTGAAGCGCCTTGGCACCGAGCGCATCGACTGGCTGCGCGGGCGCGTCGACCCCGAGTCGTGGCGGGAGGACGCCGAGCGCTGGCCCGTCGACGAAGAGGCACCGATCAGCGGGTGGGAGACGGCCGCCGTGTGGGGTGCCCGCGAGCTCGAGGCCCGCATCGAGGCCGTCGGGGCTGACGCCGTGCTGGCCGGCGCCGGCGTCGCCAATCTGGCGGCGTGGGTCGGCGTGGCCAACGCCCGGGTCGCAGGCGCGCGTGTTGTCCTGACTGCGGAGCTCGGCATGTGGGGCTACACCCCGACGCCCGCCGACCCCTACATCTTCAACCACCGTTCGTTCCCGGCCGCGTCGATGCTCAGCGACGCCTCGCACGTTCTCGGCCTCTGGATCGGGGGCACGGGTACCAAGACCATCGGCTGCCTCGGCGCCGCCCAGGTCGACCGCCAGGGCAATCTCAACTCGACGACGCTGCTCCCGGCTGGTGGCCCGTTCCTCGTCGGCTCCGGCGGCGCCAACGATGTGGCCACCCGGGCGAATGAGTGCTTGGTCATCACTCGCTCGGGCCCGGCTCGTCTGCCCGAGAAGGCGGCCTACGTCACCAGTCCGGGCGGGCGGGTGCAGACGGTCGTCACCGATCTCGGCATCCTCCGCAAGCGCGACGGCGAGCTGTGCCTCGCAGCTGTCGCCGCCGGCGAGTCGCCGCTGGAAGAGCGGGTGCGGGAGGCCGTGGCCGGCTGCGGTTGGGACGTCACCGTCGACCGCACGGTCGACGAGTTGCCCCCGCCGACGATGCCCGAGGCCCTCGCCCTCCGCCGCTACGACCCCAGAGGCTGGTTCCTGCGTTAAGGCGCGGTGCGCATCCAGCCGGTGTAGATGTTGGCGAAGTCCTGGTTGACCTTCTCGGGCAACTGGTGGATCTCACCGAGAGCCATCGCGCCCCAGACGATCTTCGCTGAACGCTCGACCAACGCGGTGATGTGCAGCACCTTGGCCGGGGAAGGACCGCAGGCGACCATGCCGTGGTTGGCCAGCAGGGCGGCGCCGCGGTTGGCGAGGACCTTGACAGCGTTGTCGCCGACGTCTTGCGTGCCGCTCTGGCCGTACTCGGTCACCGGCACCTCGCCGCCGACGTAGATCGAGAACTCGTCGATGCAGGGAGGGATCGGCTTGCGGGCGATGGCGAACATCGTGGCGTACACGGGGTGCGAGTGGATCACCGACTGCACGTCGTCGAACGCCTTGTAGATGGCGGTGTGCAGCAGCTTCTCCGACGACGCGCCTCGCTCGCCCTCCAGCTGCTCCCCGTCGAGGTCGATGATGCAGAGGTCGTCGAGCACCATGGCGTCGTAGTCGACCGACGACGGTGTGATGCAGATCGATCCGTCGGGCATGCGGGCCGAGATGTTTCCGGCGGTGCCTTCGACGAGGCCCTTGCGGAGCATGTCCTTGGCCGTCTGCAGGACTTGTTCTTTCACTTGAGCACCTCGGGATTGACGATGTGGAGCGGGCGCTCGCCCGCGAGCAGGCGGGCGAGGTCGTCGGCGATGAGACGGGAGTGGTTGGCCTCGGTGTCGTAGGTGGCCCCGCCGATGTGCGGCGTGAGCACGACATTGGACATCTTCGTCAGCGGGTGGTCGGTGTCGAGCCGCTCGCCGGTGAAGTGGTCGAGACCGGCGGCCGCGACCTTGCCCGACTGCAGAGCAGCCACCAACGCGTCGCGATCGTGCAAAGCCTCGCGAGCCGTGTTCAGGAAAACCACGCCGTCCTTCATGGCCGCGAACTGGTCCGTGCTGATCATGCCGGTTGTCTCCGGTGTCACCGCCGCGTGCAGCGAGATGACGTCGGCTTGTTCGAGGACCTGCTCGAGCGATTCTTTGGCATCGTCCGCATAGGGGTCGTAGGCCACGACCTTCATGCCGAGGCCCTCGAGGCGCCAGCGCAGCGCCCGTCCTACGGCACCCAGACCGACGAGGCCGGCTGTCTGTCCGGCGACCTGCCAGGCCCGGTAGCGCTGGTAGGGGATGGTGTCGTCCTTGAACACGGTGTCACTGCGGACATCCTGGTCCGCGGGGATGACGTGGCGCGACGCCGCGAAGAGCAAGGTGACGGCGATCTCGGCCACCGCGTCGGCGTTGCGGCCGGGCGCCCGCAGTACCGGGATGCCGGCCTTGGTCGCGGCGGCGGTGTCGACGTTGTTGGGATCGCCGCGGCACGAGCCGATGGCGACGAGGGGCAGGTCGAAGACCGGATCGTTCACGAAGTCGCTCTCGACGATCAGGATGTCGGCGCCTTCTTCTTTGATGCGGTCGGCGAGCTTGGGCCCGTCGAGAATGCGCAGCGGCCGGTAGTCGATCCAGGGGTCGAGGACGACGTCGGCCAGTTCCTTGAGTGTGTCGAGGCCCTCACCCCGGAACGGGGCCGTGACGAGGGCTCGGTGTGCGGCAGGCATGGCCGTCATAATGACGGAACTATGACGCCTGCGTCACATAG
>JAFAUA010000128.1 GCA_019243595.1 Acidimicrobiia bacterium | reverse complement strand
GATCCTGCTGATGCTCGTGCGCCTCGCACAGCGCAGCGGCCAGTGGGTGCTGACCAAGACCGAGGGCAAGCCGGCCCTGCGGGTCCTTGCGTTCGCCGTGCTTCTCGGCGTTGGCGGCCTCCTGCTCTACGTCTGGATCCCCAAGGGCAACTACTCGCCGATCCGCCGGCACGAGAAGGGCACGATCTCCCAGGGCGTGCTCGCGCTGAACCCGAAGAACATCTCGCACCTGCACAACCTCCCCCCGCCCCCCGACCTCTCGAGCCACGACCGCTCGCCGTCGACCACGGTTGCGCCGACCCCGAGCACGACGGTGCCCCGGTACACGACCCAGACGACGTCCCGGTACACCACCCAAACGACGCGCTACACGACGCAGACGACCTACTACACGACGCAGACGACGAGCGGCTACACGACCCAGACGACGGGCTAGCGGACGCCGAGGACCTCGTCGAGGAAGTCGGCGGCCTTCGGGTAGGCGTCGAGGCGATTCTTGAGCTTGGCCAGGCCGTGGCCCTCGTCTGGGTAGATGAGGAGCTCGCTGCGGATCCCCTTGGCGCGCATGAGGTCGTAGATCTGGCGGGCCTCGCCCACCGGCACCCGAGGATCGTTTTCGCCGTGGATCAAGAACAGGGGGGCCCGAATGGCGTCGGCGTGGGTGAGGGGCGACGCCTCCAACAAGAAGTCCGCGTCGTCGGCGAGCGAGCCGTACTCGCGCTCGCGGAACTTGCGGCGCCACGCGGCCGTGTTTTCGAGGAATGTCTTCAGGCTGGAGATGCCGACCACGCTCACCCCGGCCGCCCACCGTTCGGGCTGGAACGCCAGCCCCGCCAGCACCATATAGCCGCCGTAGGAGCCGCCGAACAGGGCCGCCCGCCCGCCGTCGACGCCGCCGGTCCCTCGCAGCCAGTCGTGCAGCGCAGCCAGGTCGGCAACTGAGTCAAGGCGCTTCCGGCGGTCGTCGAGCTGAGAGAAGCGCTTGCCGTAGCCGGTAGAGCCGCGGACGTTGGGCGCGGCGACGGCATAGCCCCGGGCGACCAGGTATTGGATGACCGGGTTGAACGACGGGACATACTGCGACTCCGGCCCGCCGTGGACCCATACGACGACCGGTGGCGTGGCTTCCGTTGTGCGCGGGCGGTAGAGGAACACCGGGATCTGCTCGCCATCGAAACTCGCGAACCGGTGCAGCTCCGGCTCCACCATCTCGTCGGCGGGCACACCGCGGGGCGAAGACGTGAGGCGAGTCGTCCTCTGCGACTCCAGGTCGTACACCCATGCATCGCCTGGCTCCACGGGTGACGTGTACGAGTAGGCGAGACGAGCGCCATCCCTGGAGAATCCGATCCCGGCCACGCCTCGCCCCGGCAGCGGGACCTCCCCCTTAACCGTAAGGGTCGCCGGGTCGAGGAGCTCGATCTCGGTCGCCCCGTCCTCGTTCGTCTCGACCATCAGCGTGCGACCTGGCCAGTCGATGGTGCATGACGCGTCCCACTCCCGCTCGAGCACATAGGCCCAGGAGCGCGCTGCGAGGTCGTAGCGGGCGATGGCCGACAAATCCCGGCCTTGATCGGTGCTGAAGAAGAACCCCGAGGAGTCTGGCAGCCACGACGGCGAAGAGAACCGGGCATCGTCCTCGTGGGGCGAGACGTGAATGATCTCTCGCGTATCTACGTCGACGAGGTAGACGTCGTTGTCGCCGCTCCGTTCGGTAAGGCGGGATACGGCCAGCCACCGGCCGTCCGGCGAGAAACCCGCCGGCTGGCACCACCCGCCCATGTCGAAGACCAGACGCGGGTCTGAGCCGCTCGAGGCGAGCGGCACCACATACACGTCGAAGTCGGTGCCGTTGCGGGCGTTGGACGCGTAGGCAAGCACTGAGCCGTCCCGCGTCACACCGCCGACGCGGTGGATGTGCTCGGGATCATGAACGAGCGGCCGCAGGTTGGAACCATCGTCTGCCATGACCGAGAGCTGCGTCCGCTCGTTGCCGCCGGCGTCCATTGACAGCACCACTTCGTCCCGTGTCGGCAGGTAGGCGCCGCCGACGGGTTCGTCGAACTCGGTGATCTGGTGGAGGTCGCCTCCGCTGCTGGCGATCACATAGAGCTGCGCGGTGCCCGAGAGGTTGGACTGCACCAGCACCTTCGAGCCGTCACGGGAGAAGTTGGCCGGCGCGGCCGTCCTGATCTCGAGGTAGTCGCGAAGAGGTCGATATTTAGGCACACACCAGTTTCGCGGGCGGGCGCATCGGGAAAACCTTCCGCATGGACGAGAACAAGGGACTCACCGAGGAAGAGCTGGCAGCGGAGGGCGGCGAGGAGCTTCCCGATCGTGAAGCCATGTCGCTCATCAATGCCAACCTGGCCGCGCCGGTCAACGCCGCGGTCGCACTGAACGTGGCGTCGGACAACTCCGTCGCCTATGCCAATGCGCAGCAGACCGCTCCGATCACCCAGGGCATCTGATGCGCGTCACGTACTCATGCCCGCAGTGTGACAAGAAGGGCTTCAACGACCGGGGCGCCTTCATGGAGCACGTCCAGACCCACGGCGACGACGCGGTGAAGGACGTCAACAGCAAGCTTGAGGCCGCCCGCCAGGTTCTGGCGGAAGAGGGCTCCTGACCAACCGACGATGAAGCACCTGCCACTCCTGGTGCTGGGTTCGATGGCGGCGGCCACCCTTCTGGGTGGCCGCTCCCGCGTCGGCCCAGAGCACCGGTAACAACAACACAGCGGTGGCCCAGAACACACCAAGGACGATTCCTCGGTGTTCAAATTCGCGTTCAAGGTGTCACACGCAGCCGGAAGCACAGTTGACCCGAGCAACGCGGCCGTGGCGGCATCCAGCTGCACTGACTGCCAGACCGTTGCTGTGGCTATCCAGGTCGTGCTCGTCAGCGGCACGACCGACACGTACACGCCGACCAATGTCGCGATCGCCTACAACCAGGACTGCACCGATTGCGTGACGCTTGCTGACGCGTTCCAGTTCGTGTTCGGTACCGGTCCCCGGCCGGCGCACCTTACGGCCGAAGGCCACAAGCAACTGGCGCAGATCCGCCAGGAGTACGAACAGCTGAAGCACTCGGGGCTCCCCCCGGACCAGCTGCAGGCGCGCATCAGCGAGTTGGCCCAACAGGTGTATGACGTCTTCCAGAACGATCTTGTGCCAGCCGGCCCGCCTCCGCAGTCCTCGTCGGATACTGCGACCACGACGACGGCCGTGACGCCAACATCGACGGCGACCACTGACACAACCACGCCGTCGACGACTCCGACGACCACCAGCAGCGGGAGCACTCCGACGACGGCGGCACCAACTCAGGCCACGTCGCCGCCCACTACGACTGCGGGCTGATGCTCGGTCATCGGGTCGCGGGCGTGGCGGCAGTGCTCACGCTCGCCACGACCGTCACCGCCTGCGGCTCGGCCTCGAGCGGGCCGCTGGCGGACACTGCCGACAAGCTGGCGAGCGTCAAGAGCGGCGTGATGGATCTCAAATTGACGGCCGCCGCTGGGGAGCAGCCCACAGGTGAGCAAGCCGGCTTCCGGCTGCAGGGCCCCTTTTCGCTCGCCGCGAACGGCCACCTGCCGGTCAGCGACATCACCTATACGCAGTACGAAGGTCGTGCGACCCAGACCGTGAAGGTCGTGTCCACCGGCGACGCGGCGTTCGTTGTCCGCAACGGACGCACGACCGCGCTCTCGAGCGCCGAGGCCGACCAGCTCAAGGTGTCGGGTGGTAGTGGCGTCGACCTTCACCTCGACAAGTGGTTCGACAAGCCGACGGTCAGCGACGCTGGCCGCCTCGACGGCGTCGCCGTCCAACGCATTACCGGACGCCTTAACGTGCCTGCCGCCCTCGAAGATCTCTTTCACCTGAGCCACAACTTCGGCGCCGCCGACGTCAAGGCCGAGAAGATCCAGGGCGACTTGGCCAAGAAGCTGCAGGCGGCCACGGAGTCGGCCTCGGCCGAGGTCGTCACCGGTAAGACCGACCACTACCTCCGACACCTCGTGGTCGACGTGAAGCTCGGGGCGCAAGCGCCCGCCCAGATTCGCCAGGCCCTCGGCCGCTTATCAGCGGTGCGCTTTCACTTCGAGCTCGGGCTTAGCCAGCCGAACAAGCCGGTGCGTGTCAGCGCTCCCGAAGGGGTCACCCAAACCAAAGGGCAGTGAGAGCGCGGGACTCTGTGCGGACGCGGAGCGTCGGCTTAACGACTGTTACCTTTTCGACACCTCGCGAGGTAACAGGAGTGAGAGCGGTGGCGAACCCAGTGTCCCGGGGCGATGACATTCGCCTGGTTGTGTCTGACGGCGACGGGCCTTGCGTCGTACAGATCATCGGTGAAGTGGACGTGGCGACGGCCCCGACGGTTGAGCACAGGCTCAGTGCGCTCGTCGAATCCGGGACGAAGGAAATGGTCCTCGACCTGTCGGAGATGGACTTCATCGACTCCACCGGCCTCGGAGTCTTCGTCGTCATTCTCAAGCGATTGAAAGACCAAGACGGGTCCATCGTGCTGATCTCACCTCAGCCCGCTACTCGCAAGGTGCTCTCCATCACAGGGCTTGACAAGGTCCTGCCGATCGCCGAGTAACCGCTGGCGGCGCAGACCGGCGAGGAGCTCCCCGGACCGTCGGCGCAGGTCTTCTTTGCCCTGGTTTGCCGGGGCAGCCGACGGGGAACTCCTCGCTCCAGGTGGCGAACCCCCAGGAGGACGCGAGATGAGGATTCGGCTGGCGACGGCGGCGATGGTCACCGCGATCGGCGTGGTCGGCTTCGCCGTACGCCCCGCCTACGCGTGGGTCTACAGCGGGGACGGGAACGGCAACAACATCGTGCAGGTCCAGAACACCAAGGACAACTCTCAGCGCGCCTTCTCGCTCGCAGCCGTCACCGAGAATCCCGGGTCGACAGTCGCCAACCAGAACACGGCGTATGCAACGGCCACTGGGACCGGGGAACGAACCGTTGCGACCGCCATCCAGGTGCTCATCGTCGAGGGCAATCCCACGAACTATCAGCCGCAGAACCTGGCCCTCGCCATCAACGACCACTGCACGTCGTGTCAGACCTTCGCCTACGCCAACCAGGTCGTTCTGCAGCCCCACCATCACATCTCGCTCAGCGAGGACGCCCAGAACCAGCTCAACCGGTTGAACTATCAGGCGTTCCAGACGTCGTGGTCCTCTGAGCCCTTCCCGCAGATGAGCGCCGACCTCGACAACATCACCCATCAGATGGTCGCCATCGTCCAGGGAGAGATCCAAAAGAGCGGGCCGGCCGCCTCGGAGCAGGACACCCGGACAACAGACGAACACTGATCGAGCACTTCCTGC
>JAFAUA010000041.1 GCA_019243595.1 Acidimicrobiia bacterium | reverse complement strand
GGGATTCTCGTGGTGCTGCTGGTCCTGGTGTTCCTCTTGGCCGCCTCCCTGAAGGTGGTCAAGGAGTACGAGCGCGGCGTCGTCTTCCGCCTCGGCCGCGTGGTCGGGGCCCGCGGGCCGGGGCTCATCGTCCTCGTGCCGCTCATCGAGCGGATGACGAAGGTCAATCTCCAGACGATCACGCTCGACCTCGAGCCGCAGGACGTCATCACCAAGGACAACGTGACGATCTCGGTCAACGCCGTCCTCTACTTCCGGGTGGTCGATCCGCTGAAGGCCGTCGTCGCCATCCAGGACTACTTCTTCGCGACCAACCGCATCGCGGAAGGGACGCTGCGCTCGACGCTGGGCCAGCACGAGCTCGACGAGCTCCTCTCCCACCGCGATCGCATCAACGATCAGCTCCAGCAGCAGATCGACCTGCTCACCGAGGCGTGGGGCATCAAGGTCGTGTCCGTCGAGGTGAAGGACGTCGACCTGCCGGACACCATGCGGCGGGCAATGGCCAAACAGGCGGAAGCCGAACGCGAGCGGCGGGCGAAAATCATCGCCGCCGAGGGCGAGTTCGCGGCGTCGCAGCGCCTTTCCGAGGCAGGCGCCGTGCTCGGCGCCCAGCCGGAGGCGATGGAGCTGCGCCGCCTGCAGACGCTCGCCGAGATCGCCACCGAGCACAACTCGACGATCGTCTTCCCGATCCCGACGGAGATCCTCGAGCTGCTGCCGCCGGCCCGCCGCCGCCGCTCGTAGGGAATCTCCGCCTGCAGCGCGTCGTTTTCACAACCGATGGTGTTCACAGACGCAGAGCTCGAGTACCTCAACAGTCAGCGACTGGGACGGATCGCCACGGTGTCCGCTAAGGGCGAGCCCGATGCGGCGGCCGTCGGGTTCCGCATCGACGGCGACGAGGTGGAGATCCGCGGGCTCGACAACACGAAGACCCGGAAGTACTGGAACGTGAAGGCGACCGGCCGTGCGTCCCTCGTCGTCGACGACTTGGCGAGCGTCGACCCGTGGCGACCTCGGATGGTGAAGGTCACCGGCAGTGCGACTATCGGCACCGATGACCGGGGCAAGCCGACGCTGCGCATCCGGCCCGAGACAATCTGGAGCTTCGGGGTCGACGAGGAGCGTTTCGGCGGCTTCGACCAGATGAAGCGCGAGGTCGGCTAGAGCCCAGGGCTGCTCTGCATGATCCCGCCGTCGACGAAGACGGTCGTGGCCGTGATGTAGCTCGCCTCGTCGCTGGCGAGGAACGCCACCACGTCGGCGATCTCCTTGGGCTCGGCCAGGCGACCGATGGGGATGGCGGCGTCGAGGGTCTTGAGCTTGGTCGGGTCGGCGACCGTCGCCTTGTTGATCGGCGTATCGACGGCGCCCGGTCCGACGCCGACGACGGTCACGCCGTGGGGCGCCAGCTCCACGCCCGCGGTGCGGGTCAACATCCGCATCCCGCCCTTGGACAGGCAGTAGGGCGTGTTGCCCGGCATCGGCCAGTCCTCGTGCACCGAGGTGATGTTGATGATCCGTCCGCCGCCGCCCTGGGCAATCATCTGCTTGGCCGCCAGCTGGGTACCGAAGAACGCGCTCTTCAGGTTGATGTCGAGGACCTTGCCGTACAGGTCCTCGGTGGTGTCGAGCACCGACGTGCGCGTCTCGATGCCGGCGTTGTTCACCATGACGTCGACGCGGCCGAAGGCGTCGACGCCGGCCTTCACGAGCCGTTCCAGGTCGGCGACCTTGCTGACGTCGGCCTCGACACCGATGGCCTTGTCACCGAGGGCCGCGACCTGCTTCTCGAGCGCCTCGGTCGCCTCGGGATTGCAGACATAGTCGATCACGACGTTGGCCCCCGCCTCGGCGAGGGCGAGCACGATCGCCTGGCCGATCCCGCTGTTCCCGCCGGTGACGATCGCGACCTTCCCGTGCAAGCTCATGACTCCGTGGTAGCACGATCAGCGCCATGCAGCGGCACGAGTTCTCCTTCGAGATCGACGCCACGCCTGAAGAGGTGTGGCGGGCGCTCCACCCGCCGTTCCCTCTTCGGCCACCGGGCGAGAACCGGGTGATCGAATACGGCGGAGTGCGCATCGAGATCGTCAACGAGGGCGACGAGAAGGGCGAGGGCCTCGTCCGCCGCTGCACGTTCGCCGTGCCCAAGTGGTTGCTGTCCGGCGGCGTCGGCCGGTCGTGGGAGTGTGTCGCCGAGGTGCGGCCCAACGAGTACTCCCGCTACGAGGCCGTCGGCAAGCCGCTGTGGTCGGAGGCCACCGGCTGGCACCGCCTCGAAGACCTCGGCAATGGCCGTACCCGGGTCCACTTCGGTGAGACGTACCACGCCTTCAATCCCGTACTGCGCGTCCTGTTCGAGCGACGGGTCCACCGCTTCATCTCCAAGGACAACGACCGCCTCGTGCGCACCGCGATCGAACGAGGCGTCGCCGCCCAACGCGCCCGCTAGTCGGACTCCTCGGGCGGTGGCCATTCGCTTGTGGCGTGGCATGCCGCCAGGGAGCGGCCGTCGGCCACCGTCCAGGCCTCCCAGCCGTCGACTTCGACGCCACCGTTGACGTAGACCGCGGCCGCGTTCAGGAACTTGAACTTGCGGCCGTCGTCGAGCACCAGCCACGGGGGTTCGATCACCGCCGTCCGACCGAGGTACTCGACCTGCGTGCCGGCGGGGATGTCGTCGAGGGTGCGGGGCTTGAAGGTTCGGGTGTGCGTCGTTCGTGCTCGCGCCGGCGCCGAGCGGGGGGCCCGGGCCGTAGATCGCGACGCCCGTGGCGTCGGTGCTGCCGGCGGCGGAGACGCGGGACGTGGCGGAGGAGCCGGCGCGTCCGCCCGTTCCGCGGCGGCCTCGAGGTCGGCCCGCAGCGAGCCGGGAACGTCCCGCCGGTCGCACATCCGCTCGACGAGGTCGAGGCGCTCCGCCGATGGCAGCTCCC
>JAFAUA010000554.1 GCA_019243595.1 Acidimicrobiia bacterium | reverse complement strand
GATGCTGGCCCTGGCGCGCGGTCTGATATGGCGGCCGAAGCTGCTGATGATCGACGAGATGTCCCAGGGCCTGGCGCCGCGAATCGTCGCCGACCTCTTCGAGATCGTCGACGAATTTCCGAAGCGAGGGGTCTCCGTGCTGCTGGTCGAGCAGTTCGTGGGGCGCGCTCTGGAGGTCGCCAACCGGGCCTACGTCCTGGAGAAAGGCGAGCTCTCCTTCGCCGGCACGGCCGCCAAGCTGGCCAAGGACGAGGACTTCGTCAGGGGCTCCTACCTCGGGGACGTCGACGTGGAGCGCCTGTCCGACAGCCAGCGCCGGCGCCGCGACACCATGCCGGCGGTCGAGGAGATTCCTGTCCAGCTGCCGCCTGCCCTCCTGCGCGGCCTGATGGAGCGCGCCGAGCGCGACGGTGTGTCCGCCGAAGAGCTTATCAAGAACGCGGTCGCCGGCGAGCTGGCGCCGCCGAAGCGCAAGAACGGCACGCGCACGCGCAAGACGCCGGCCAAGAAGAAGGCGGCAACCAAGAGGACATCGGCGAAGAAGACGGCGGCCAAGACGGGACGGCGCAGTGGGTAGGAGGCGTCGCACAGGGCGCGTCGCAGCGATCGCCATGGCCGTCGCGCTGACTACGGGCCTGGCGACGGCTTTCGCACCGACCGCTCGCGCCGTGCAGACGTTCTCGGCCGTCAACGGCACCGTCAGCGGTGCCGCCGTTCACCTGCTCGCCGGCTCCAACGCCTTCCCGAACTTCCGCACCGGTGCGGTCGACAACCGGTACCCACTGGCCCTGGCGCGCGTCGACAACTCGCCGACCGCCGAGGGCGTCGCCAGTCCCTTGGACACCGGACCCCTCGGCCAGACCGCGGTCGCCACGTTCAACAGCGGCCAAGCCCCGACGCTCCCGGCCCCGCTTCCCACCCCGCCGCCCTCGCCCCCGCCCGCGGGCCTCCAGCTCAGCCAGCCGCAGTATGCCGACGCCAAGTTCCCACCTGGAGCTGACAAGCCGGTCACCGTCGGCAGCCTCGGCGGGCCGTACGCGGCGGCCACCGCGGTGCAGAACAAGGCGACCGCCCAGTCGGAGCTCGTGTCCGCGCCGCCGGGCGCGTCCCCGAGTGCCGCGTCGCTGAACAAACTCAACGCCGCACTCAGCGCCTGGCGGCTGCAGTTCCTCACCGCAGCCGACGCCAGACGGTTCCCGATGGTCCGCCCGACCGCAGCCCAGCCCGACGGCGCCGACGGCATCACGGGGGCATCCTCGGCGGTCTTCGACGACGCGGCCGGAACGCTGACGCTCTCAGGTGACGCTCGTGTCGCCAAGGCGTCGTTCGGCGGCGGCGCCATTGCCCTGTTCGGGCTCCACACCGCTGTGCAGGTGGTCAACGACGGCACGCCCAAGCACTCGATCACGATCGAGATCGCCAACGCGACCGTCGGCGGCGTACCGGTCACCGTGGGCCCCGATGGTGTGTCGATCAAGGGCACCCAGGTCCCCGGTCTCAGCCAGGCCCTGCAGCAGGCGAGCGCCGCCCTCAACAGCGCGCTGGCCCAGGGCGGCTACCACGTCGCGCTGGCGACACCGGACATCAAGAAGGGCGACAACCAGGAGACGGTGAGCGCAACCGGGGTCCACGTGACCTTCCAGCAAGGGGGCGCAGTCGGCGGCATCCCGCAGCAGTACTTCGACTACTCGCTGGGCGAGGTCTTCGCCGACTCCCTCGCCACGCCCGGCACGCCGCCGGGCAGTGGCGCCGACGTCCTCGGAACGACGCAAAGCGCACCTACGGCAGGAACAAGCGAATTCATCCCCGGCACGCCGGGCGCGCCTGCCATTCCCGGTACGCCCGGCGGCACGCTGACGGGTTCCACGCCGATACCGAGGTCGGCGGCGACGCAGACGATCGGCGGGGTCCGCCGCATCGCCAGCGACAAGCCGCTGTGGCTGCTGCTGTTCTATTTCATGTGGCAGGCGGCGCTGATCGGCACGGCCGCCAGCCTGTGGTGGTGGCGGATGGGGGAGACGCAGTGAGCGAGGGAAGCGAGCGACGCGGCCGGCTGCTGCTCGAGCGCGAGCGGGACGTGCGGGTGACGTGCCCGAACGACGGGTGGACCTTCGCCCCCCGCTACACCGACGGCCGCTGCCCGATCGACGGCTGGAAGGCGCCGGTCGACGTGGCGCCGCCACGCTTCGCGCAGATCGACTGGTTCTGGCCGACGCTGATCGCCATGGCCGTCGTGTCGATCCTCATGGGCGTTCTGGTCGTCCTGGCGTACGTCCGGGCCTGACCGCCAAAAGGCGGGGGTGACGATGATGCCAATGGCCCATGTAGGCCCCACCCCGCCCTGCCGAACACTGAGAGTGATGTCAGCCCGATCCACTCTCGAAAGCCAGTTGGAGACGGAGTACCGCTCGCTGGTCGCCGCACTCGGCCCCTGGGCGCAGGTCTTCGATCTGCGCGATCGCCCCAGTCAGATCACTGTGCGCGGACCGGCCGAGAGCGCCATCTTCCGCTCAGGCGACGTCACCGTCTACCGCTTCGGTCCCAGCCTGATGGTGCACCAGCAGCTGGCCGGCTGGACCGAGGCCTACTTCATGCTTCGTGAAACCACTGAGGGAGTGAAGCTCCTCCGCCGGGGCTTCATCGGCTCGCACTGGAGCCAAGAGGACGTCGTCAAGGTGGAGAAGAGCATCCAGCATCTGAGTCTGGTCGCCGCCTAGGTCACTTAGGCCCCACCAGCGTTGCTGGGGCCTAAGGTCCGGGCCATGCGGCTAGGACTGAATCTCGGATACTGGGGTGCCGACGCGGCACGCGTCGTCGACGTCGCCCAACATGCGGAAAAGCTCGGCTTCCACTCGGTGTGGACAGCCGAGGCCTACGGCTCGGACTCCGTCGTTCCCCTCGCGTGGGTCGGCGCACAGACGTCGAAGATCGGTCTCGGCACGGCGATCATGCAGATGCCGGCCCGGTCGCCTGCCATGACGGCGATGACCGCGGTGACGCTCGATCTGTTGTCTGGTGGACGCGCCCTGCTCGGCCTCGGCCTGTCGGGTCCGCAGGTGGCCGAAGGCTGGCACGGCCAGGCGTACGGAAAGCCGCTCG
This sequence comes from Acidimicrobiia bacterium, assembly GCA_019243595.1. GTDB lineage: Bacteria > Actinomycetota > Acidimicrobiia > Acidimicrobiales > AC-14 > CADDZP01. The sequence goes on along the minus strand of JAFAUA010000554.1, from coordinate 2,279 downwards.
CCAAGACCCGCGAGTACGTCGACATCGTGCGCACGATCCTGCGCCGGGAGGCGCCGCTCGAGCACCACGGCGAGCACTACGACATCCCCTACACGGGTCCGGGCGCGACAGGGCTGGGCAAGCCGCTGAAGCTGATCGTGCATCCGCAGCGCCAGATCCCGATCTACCTCGCCGCCATCGGGCCCAAGAACGTGAAGCTGGCCGCCGAGATCGCCGACGGGTGGCTGCCCGTCTGGTTCAGCCCGAATCGCCTCGATGTCTACGAAGACGCCTTCGAGGGCCGGGATCTGTCGACGTTCGACATCGCCCCGACGGTCAGCGTCGTCCTTGGCGACGACGCCGCCGTGTGCCGGCAGATGGTGAAGCCGATGCTCGCTCTGTACATCGGCGGCATGGGTGCCCGGGGCCGCAACTTCTACAACGACCTCGCCTGCCGGTACGGCTACGAGGCGGCCGCCAAGGAGATCCAGGACCTCTATCTCGACGGCAAGAAGCAGGAGGCGGCAGCCGCCGTGCCCGATGAGCTCGTCGACGAGGTGGCGTTGTGCGGACCCAAGGAGCGCATCGCCGAGCTCGTCGAGCCGTGGAAGAAGTCGCCAGTGACCACCATGGTGGTCGCCACGGTGCAGACCGAGGCCCTCGACCTGATGGCCGAGCTCGTCAGCTGAGTCAGCTGAGGCGGCGGAACACCAAGCCCGTCAGCAGCTTGGGATAGAAGAAGGTCGTCTTCTCCGGGAGGCGGCGCCCGGCGCGGGCCGCGGCCTCCATCTGCTCCACCGATACGGGGCGCAGGAGGACGCCGGCCTGGGCCTCGCCCTTGTCGACGAGGGCGAGCACGTTGTCGACGCCGTGTTGGTAGGAGAGCTCGTGGGACGGCAGCGCATGGAGCACGGCGTCGAGGTGCTCGGCGTCGCTGCGCGGATCGTCGCCGCCGTCGCGGGGTTTCAGCAGCCATGACTGGCCGGGCGTGACCAGCGCCAGGGCGCCGGCGTCGGCCATGCGCGCCGCCAGCGACTCGGTGGGCGGTCCGGCGTCGAAGGGCTCGAACCACTCCGAAAGGGCATCCACCAGGTCGACGCCGGGCGCCACGCCGTTGACGAGACGGTGGATCGGGTCGATGGTCAGCTGCTCGTCGGCCAGCTCCACCGCGTAGGCCATCAGGAGGTCGTGGGCACCCGGGCCCGCGCCGGACTCCCGCTGCTCGTCGCGGTAGGCGAGGGCGGTCTCGTACCGGTGGTGTCCGTCGGCGATGACGACCGGCGCGGACGCCACCGCATCCGCGATCGCCGATACAACGCCCGGCTGCGTGATGCGCCAGAGGCGGTGGTGCACGCCGACGTCGTCGGTGCAGCGGGCGTCGGGCGGACCGGGAAGCTCGCAGAGACCGGACAGGCCATCGGCGAGAGAGAGCACCCAGATCGGCGACAGGTTGGCTCGGCACGACCGCATGAGGTTCAGGCGGTCGTCCTTGGGCTTCGACATCGTGCGCTCATGCGGCAGCACGTCACCCTCGCCGGGGACCGACAGCTCGAGGGCGCCGATTACACCCGAAGTCTGACGGGGGCGCCCGTCGCGGTCGTGGTACCCCATGCGGTACACGTAGAACGACGGTTCGTCGTCGGTGACCAGGATCTGCTCGGCCAGCCACTCGTCGAGGTGGCAACCGGCGGCCGTGTAGCGGTCACGGCCCGGCTCGTCGCGGGGCAGGTCGATGTGGACGACGTTGTGCGGGTCCCGCTGCTCGAGGGCCTGGCGCTCCTCGGGGCCGATGACGTCGTAGGGCGGTGCCACCACCCGGTCGAGGTCGACGGCGTCAGGGTTGTAGCGGATGCCGGCGAAGGGCTCGAACCGGGGCACGGCCCATGACTACCAGACCCGCTGACGCTCTCCGTACATCACTCGTGATCGTGCACCTGGAAGTGCTGGATCTCGACCATCATCGGCAGCAGGTACCCGACGTAGAAGCTGGTGATCGTCAGCGGGCCGTGGTTCTCGGCCGTCTTGTCGATGAGGTCGACGCGGCCGTCCTTCCCCTTGTAGGCGCGCGCCAGCTCGAGCATCTCGTCGAGCTCCTCGATGGTGTCGACCTGCATGCCGAAGTGGTCCATCCGCGGTCCGGTCATGTGCGGCTCATCGGCGATCAGGAACACGAACTGCCCGTACCGGTACGCCATGAGGACCAGCCGCTTGCGGTCCTCGGTCATCTGGGGGAGCTCCTCCCAGCCGAAGACCTCCTCGTAGAAGGCGACGATGTCGGCGCGCCCGCGCTCGTCGAGGAC
>JAFAUA010000495.1 GCA_019243595.1 Acidimicrobiia bacterium | reverse complement strand
GCTCATGCCCGCGTAGTAGCGGAGCACGATCGCCTCGCGCTGGCGCCGCGGCAGCCGAGCGAGCTCGTCCCGCACCGTGATCTGAGTCGGGACCCCTTCAGGACCGGACGCCGGATCGACAAAGGAAACCGCTTGTGCGGCGCCGTGCCGGCGCGCGATCACGGCGCGGCGGATGCGAGACCGCGACAGGTTGACGACCGTGGCTCGCAGGTAGGCACTCGGCTCGCGCACCCCGCGGGCGTCGACGAGTCTGGCGAACGCGTCTTGTGCGATCTCCTCGCCGATCGAGAAGTCGCCGGTCAGTAGGCCCGCCAAACGGACCATGGACTCGTAGTGGGCGCGGTACAGCGCGTCGAGGCCGGAGCCCCCGACGGTGGTGTCGAGGTCTCGGTCCTGCAACGAACTCACATCTCTCAGTCGCTCAGAGGCGCCAGATGGTTGACACGTCAGCCCACATAGACCCGCGGCACCCGCGGGCCCACCCCGCAGACGATCTCGTAGGCGATGGTGTCCAGGTGGTCGGCCCACTCCTGGGCCGTGATCTGGTCCGAGCCCTGGCTACCGATCAGCACCACCTCGTCGCCGGGCGCGACGTCGGCGTCGGGGCCGCAGTCGACCATGATCTGGTCCATCGTGACCGTGCCGGCGATCGGGTGACGCTGCCCGGCGATGAGCACCTCGCCGCCCACGAACGAGAGCCGGCGGGGCACGCCGTCGGCGTAGCCGATCGGCACCGTGGCCACGACGGCGTGGTCGTCGACCTGGTAGCGCAGTCCATAGGAGATCCCGTCGCCCGGCGGCACTTCCTTCACGAACGACACCCGCGCCTTCAACGACATCGCCGGCCGTAGGTCGACCCGGCCGGCCAGTGCCGGGTCCGGGTCGATGCCGTAGATGGCGATGCCGCAGCGCACGAGGTTGTACCGACTGGCCGGGTGGGCGATGAGCCCGGCGGAGTTGGCGGCGTGCACGAGGTCGGGCAGGACGCCTCGGCGCTGCAACGTCAGCCGGACGCGCTCGAAGCGCTCGAGCTGCTGGCCCGTGAAGTCGTTGTCGGGCTCGTCGGCGACAGCGAGGTGGGTCCAGAGAGCGGCCAGGCGGAGCTCGGGCCGGCGGTTGACGGCGTCGGCCAGTCCCAGCGCCGCCTCAGGCGCGGCGCCGACGCGGTGCATGCCGGTGTCGACTTTGACGTGGACGTTGAGCCGGTAGTCGATGGCGGCTGAGGCCACCGCCTTGGCCGCCGCCTCGACCCCGGCCTCGGTGTACAGGGTCGGCGTCAGACGACGGCCGACGACCTCGTCCATGGCGTCGAGCGGCGGCTCGGACAGCACGAGGATCGGCGCCTCGATACCGGCGTCGCGCAACTCGAGGCCCTCTTCGACCAGCGCCACCCCCAGCCACGTGGCGCCGCCGTCGAGCGCGGCGCGGGCGACGGGAACGGCACCGTGCCCGTACCCGTTGGCCTTGACGACCGCGCACAGCTGACCGGGCCGCGCCAACACGGCGAGGCGAGAGACGTTGTGGCGGACAGCACCGAGATCGATCTCGGCCCAGACCGGCCGCAGCGACCTGACCAAGCCCTACGGGCCCTTCTTGACGATTTCCTTGAGGATGTCGCCGCGGGACACGATGCCGACCAGCTTCCCGTCGTCGACGACGGGGACGCGGGACACGTTGTGCTCGTGGAAAAGCGTCGCGACCTCTTCGACGGTCTGGTCGGGGCTGCACGTCTCGGGATTGGGCGTCATCACGTCGCCGACGGTGGCGCCGACGGCCTTACGCACCTCCTCGTCGAACCGGTGGGCGGACGAGGGAAGCTCGAGGTAAGCGCCGAGCACGGAGATCACCGTGGGCAGATGGAGCCGAACGTCGGAGACGATGAGGTCGTCGTCGCGAAGCATCCCGACGACCTGGTTGTCGTCGTCGACCACGGGCGCACCACCGATGCTCCGCGCCGACATTGCTTCGGCCGCATTCTGCACCTTGTCGTCGCGCTTGAACGTGAGGACGCTCGTGGTCATCACCTCTCGAACGGGCGTGTCGCGGGGCACTAGACGTCTCCTGAGTCGAGGGCGGACAGCACGGCAGGTATGAGGTCGAGCAGGTCGCCCGCAACCAGGCCGCGCTGCCAGCCTAAGTGGGCCGCCGTCGCGTGGGCCCAGGCTCCGGCGGCGGCGGCCCGAAGCCCGTCGAGGCCCTGGGCCAGAAAGGCGCCGATCACGCCGGACAGGACGTCGCCCGTGCCGGCCGTGGCCAGACGGGCGTCGCCCGCCGCGCTCAGCAGCACACGACCGTCCGGATCGGCAACCGTCGTGGTCGACCCCTTGAGGAGCACGGTGGCGCCGGTGGAAGCGGCCAGGCGACGGGCGGCGTCGATGCGGTCGGCGCCGAGCTTCTCTCCCGAAAGATGGGCGAACTCGCCCTCGTGCGGCGTCAAGACGGTCGGGTGTGTGCGCTTGCCGATCACCTCGGCGGCGCGCTTCACGTCCTCCAGGGCATACAGGCCGTCGGCATCGACGACCGCCGGCACCTGCGCGCGTTCGAGCAGACCCCGCACCGCGTCGCCCTGCTCCTCGCTGCGACCGAGTCCCGGCCCGACGATCAGCGCGTGGAAGCGGTCGAGCTCGTCGAGGACGTTGTCGTCCCACCCCGTGCGCGGCAGCGGCCGCCCCACGACTTCGAGGGGAACCGGAGGGGCATCCAACCCCGGGATACCCAGGCGCACCAGCCCGGCGCCAGCCCGCAGCGCCGAACGGCTGCACAGCTCGGCGGCGCCGGTCATGCCCGGCGAGCCGGCGGCGACCCACGCCGAGGTCTTCCATTTGTGCGTCTCGCGTTCGCGCCGTGGCAGCCACTCGGCCACGTCGGCTCCCTCGACGAGCGCCGCCGTCGCGCCCGAGACGTCGAGGCCGATGTCGACGACTTCCACCAGACCGGCGCGGTCGCGGCCGGCCCCCAGCAGGAGTCCGGGCTTCAGGGCTGCGAAGGTGACCGTGCGGTCCGCCCATGCGGCGCCGTCGGCCGCTTCGCCGGTGAGGCCGTTGACACCCGACGGGATGTCGACGGCGAGGACGGGAGCGCCGCCGGGATCGGGTGCCTCGTACTCGCCGTGGAAGCCGGTGCCGTATGCCGCATCGATCACCAGGTCGACATCCGGCAATCGAGCGGGGGCGTCGGCCGCTTCGATGAGGTGCACGCGCATCCCGCGCCGGCTCAATCGGGCCGCCGCGTCCCGACCGTCGGCCCCGTTGTTGCCCTTGCCCGCAACCACGGCCACGCGCCGCCCGTAGACGCCGCCCAGCATGTCGATCGCCATGCGCGTCACGGCACCGCCGGCGCGGTGCACGAGGACGTCGGTGGGCTCGGGCGCGGCCTCGTCGACCGCCTTCATCTCCTCGGGAGTGACAACAGGAATCATGGGGCCGCCTTCGGCGGCGTCCCGGATTCCGGAATGCTGTCACATTGATTCGCTCGCTGACGCTCGCTCATTAGAGAGCAACCGCCACCGCTTGCGCCGTTCGGTCGGTGTGGGTCAGCGAGAGCTGCCACGACTCCACGCCTTGTTCGGCAGCCAGGGCCGCCGCTCGACCACGCAACACAAGAGAAGGCTTCCCCGACGGGGCGTTCACTACCTCGACGTCGTGGAATTTGAAGGCGCCCAACCCCACCCCGAGCGCCTTCATCACCGCCTCCTTGGCTGCGAACCGCGCCGCGAGCCGCTCGGCCGGGTCGCGCCGGCGGGCACCCGCCGCTCGTTCGCCTTCGGTGAACACCCGGCGCACGACACCCGGCGTGCGGTTGATCACCCGCCGGAACCGGTCGACCTCGACGGCGTCGATGCCGATGCCTTTCAGGACTGGCTTCTCCACGCGTCGGCGAGCAGGTGGATCGGCTGCTCGAGCAGGTCGATCACCGGAATCTCGCCCAGCACGTCTTCGCGGAAGGTGGGCTCGGTCTCGGTGACCGCGTCGCGCAGGATGGCGTAACGGCCCCGGTAGCCCTGCAGGACGTTCGCCATCACCGACGGCTCCAGGCGGTCGTGGAACCGCACGTGCAACAGCGTGAGCTCGGTGGTCTGGTTGTCCTTGGTCTCGGGCACGAGGATGAAGGTGCGCCCGTCGCTGCGACCACGCGCGACGGTGACCTCCTGATTGCGGGCGACCTGGCGCTTGGTACCGCGCAGTCGTGGGTCTTGCTCGGCGCGGGAAGCGACGTTGGCGACGACGCCGCCCTTGTCGATCACCGAGATGGTGGCGTTGTTGTCGGCGGGCGAACCTTCGATCCGATACCGCGTGTAGCCCGTGACCTCGGCGACGGCAGGGTCGAGAGCAGCCAGCGTCCGGAGGGCCCGGTAGCTGAGGCGGTCGCGTCCCGCTCCCGCGCGCAGCACCTCGGCGACGAGGGGGACAGCCACCAGCGCGTCTTCCGAGCGCGAGATGCCGACGGTCACCGTCTTGGCCTGGTGCTTGATGGCGTCGACGGGGCGGGTCAGCTCCTCGATGCCGCGCGTCAGCGCAGCCGTGAGGTCGTCGAGCAGGACGCTCGGCGTGCCGACCTTGCCGTAGTCGAGCTGGTAGACGTCGAGGGGAATGACGCCGATCGCGTAGCGCAGCAGCGACGCCAGTCGGGCCGCTGTGCTGGCCTCCATGCTGCCGTCGTAACTGCCCGCCCGGAGGTCCTCGAGGAACCGCGCGGCCAACGGCTGCAGCTCGGCGCGGAGCCGCTCCAACGTCGCCTCGGCGTCGACCTCGGTGGAAGCGGCTGCTTCGATCGCGGCGCGCGCCTCGCGCAGGGGGCGGGCCTGGGCGTCGATGGCGAGCGCAGCCTCGTAGCCGAACAGGTGCCCGGCCATGGCCGACAGCACGAAGCCCAGCGCGGCGGGCACCGGCGGCACCTCGATTGTTGCCAACGCCGCGGGGAACGACTCACCCTCGGTGCCGACCACGATGGGCGCCGCCTTGTGGGCCCTATAGATCGCGAGCTCCTTGGCGACGTCCTCGGCGTTGGCGCCGGTGACGCCGGCCGCGCACACGAAGATGAGAGGCTCGGCCGACAGGTCGATGTGCTTCTTGTCTTCGGTGGTATCGCAGGCAATCGACTTGTAACACAACTCCGAGAGCTTGATGCGGACCTCGGCAGCCGCGACCCGGTTCGGCCCGTTGCCGACGACCGCCCAATGCCGCCGGGTCGGGGCGTACAGGTGGGCGGCCTCCGCGAGGTCTTCGCGGCGAGCCAGCACCTTCTCCATGGCGTCGGGCAGACGCTGCAGACCGGCGAGCAGATCCGAGCGCCACGCGGCGTCGACCCCGCACTCCTCGGCGAGACGGAGGGCCAGAAGGGCGCCCGCAGCCACCTGGGCGTAGAAGGCCTTGGTCGACGGGACGCTCATCTCCACGTCGCGACCGTCGGACGTATAGATCACGCCGTCGGACTTCTCGACCAGGTCACTGTTGCGGCGGTTGACGATGCCGACGACGACGCCGTTGCGGGTACGGACCAGGTCGACCGTGCGGTTGGTGTCGGTCGTGGTTCCCGACTGGCTGACGGCGACGACCGCCGCGTCGGACATGTCGTCGTCGAGCTGGAAGCCCGACAGCTCCGTGGCCGGTAGCGACGTCACCGACACCGGCGTATCGGCGAGGGCGGCCGAGAGGAACGCCGCCACCCCCTGGCCGGCGACCGCCGCCGTGCCTTGGCCGATGACGAGGATGCGACGGATGCGACCCACGCGCAGCCCTTCGCTAAGTGCCGGCGGTACGGCGTCGGGCCCGAGCGCGGCACGGAGCACGCCGTCGCGCTCCTCGACCCGGCCCCGCAGCGTCTTGCGGAACGACGAGGGCGCCTCGGTGAGCTCCTTGAGCAGGTAGTGCGGGAAGGCGCCGCGGTCGATGTCGCGGGTCGTGATCGAGGCGTGGGACAGCTCGTTCTCGGCGACTGGCAGCTCGGTGCCGTCGTACGCCACGCGCGTGATGCCCTCGAGCGTCCCCGCCTTGCTGCCGTCGAGCACGAGGACCTGCCCGCGCGTGCCTGAGGGCGACGGAACCTCGCCGTCCACTCGCAGGTAGGTCGACGTCATCTCGACCAATCCGTACGCCTCGCTGGCGACGATGTAGGCGTCCTCGGCCAGGCCCACGTTCAACGACTGCCCACTCCCCCGCAGCGCGAGCAGCAGGTGCTCAGGGCGTCCGGCGTCATGGGCGGCGATGGCGACCGAACCATTGAACGAAGCGACCGTGCGCCGGAAGGCGTCGTCGGGGCCGAGCCCCTCGCCGATCTGCCGGGAGACGAGAACGGGAATCACCTTGGCGTCGGTCGTGATGGCGGCCGGGATCTCCAGACGCCACCGCTCCTTGAGCT
>JAFAUA010000479.1 GCA_019243595.1 Acidimicrobiia bacterium | reverse complement strand
GCCACCAGTGTGAAGCAGATACCGATTCGGGGGATCTACGACGACAACCAGGGCCTGGGGGTGTTCTTCAACTCGTACCTGCTGTCGTTGGCGGACTACCAGGCCAACTTCACCACCCAGTTGGACGACGCGGCCGGCGTTCGCAAGCCGTCCGGGATGTCGGCCGCCGAGACCCGCACGGCGATCGACGGCGCCCTCACCGCCTTCCCCAACGTCGACGTGCGCGATAACGCCCAGGCCAAAGAGGCGCAGCTCAAGAACTTCAACATGATCATCAACCTCATGGGCGCCCTGCTCCTGCTGGCGATCATCATCGCTCTCATCGGGATCGTGAACACCCTCGCTCTGTCGATCTACGAGCGCACCCGCGAGCTGGGGCTGTTGCGGGCCGTCGGCATGACCCGCCGCCAGATGAAGCGCATGGTGCGGAGCGAGGCGGTGATCATCGCGGTGTTCGGCACCCTGATGGGCGTGGTGATCGGTGTCTTGTTCGGGCGGGCGATCGTCGCCTCGCTGCACAACGAGGGCATCGCTTTCAGCGTGCCCGTCGCTCAGATCGTCTTCTTCGTCGCGCTCGCGGCGCTGGCCGGGCTCTTCGCGGGCACCTTCCCGGCCCGCCGGGCCGCCAACCTCGACATCCTCAAGGCCATCGCGTCGGAGTAGTCAGCGAGCGCGGGCGGTGCGTGCGCACGCCCATCCAACCGCCGACAGGGCGGCGGCCAGGACGACGCCCACCGCGATCCAGGTCGTGTGCGCGTGATACAGCGACGTCAGGATTGACAAGACGACGCCGCCGTTGGCAATCGCCGCCGTCCACAGCGCGATCCTGAGCATGTTCGTCAGGGGCGGCCCGTTCGGCGCTGCGGCCCGCTCGACCGCTTGGCGGGCGCCGACGAGCGCCAAACCGATCACGACCGCCAGCGGCGGGACGACGACCAGCAGCACACCGCGCACGGTCGCGTCTCCACTGAAGTCATCGGAGCGGGGCCCGAGATGGGCGGCGAAGAACACCACCGACGCGGTGACGAGCAACAACCAGAGAAGCTCGAACGTCAGCGCGGCGGCGAGGGCACGGGTCCTCGGCGAGACCGAGGCCGCTTCCTCCGCCAGCACCGTGGGGGCCCGGTGTCGACCTCCATCCTCCAATGCTGTACCGCTCCCCGTCCGCCCGGCAGGTCCGATCGAACGCTAGAGCGCCGTCCGCCGCGCGGCAAGGGTCTCCCATCTATGGTCTGGGAATGCGAGATCCGAGCGACTACGGCTCCTGGTCACCCCCGCCGGAGGGTCGCGGCCCGAGCGGCCCGCGCGCCAGCTTCGGGTTGCGGCTCGGCGCCGCGCTGATCGATGGGATCATCCTCAACGTCGTCGGGTTCGTCGTGCAGAGCCTCCTCGGCCAGTATCTCGGCTACGTCCTGACGTTGGCCGTCAACTTCGGGTACTTCGGGTACTTCGAAGGCGGACCCGCGGGGCAGACGATCGGCAAGCTTGCGCTCGGCATCCGCACCGTGCGCCAGGACACCGGTGGTCCTCTCGGTTGGGGCACGGCGCTACTGCGCAACCTGTGCCGCATCATCTCTGCCCTCCCCTGCCTGCTCGGCTACTTCTGGATGCTGTGGGATCCCGAGAAGATGACCTGGCACGACAAGCTCTCCCAGACCGTCGTCGTGCCGGTCGCGGCGATGCCGCCTCCACCGAACAGTTTCGGTCAGCCGCCTGCGAGCTAGAGGGCGTAGCCTCGGAGTATGAGCGATCCGAGCAGCCTGACGCCGCCCACCTTCGACTCGGTCGAGGACGAACGCCTCCACCGTAAGCAGCGGCTGGCCGCCGCCTTTCGGCTGTTCTCGAGGTTCGGGTTCGACGAGGGCGTGGCCGGACACATCACGGCCCGCGACCCTGAGCTCAAGGACCATTTCTGGGTCAACCCCTTCGCCATGCACTTCGGCCACATCAAGGTGTCCGACCTGATCCTCGTCAACGACAAGGGTGAGGTCGTCGAGGGCAATCGTCCGGTGAACACGGCGGCCTTCGTCATCCACTCCCAGGTCCACGCGGCGCGGCCCGACGTCATCGCCGCCGCCCATGCCCACTCGACGTACGGCAAGACATGGTCGTCGCTGCGCCGGCCCCTCGATCCCCTCACCCAGGACGTGTGCGCCTTCTACAACGACCACGCCGTGTTCGACGACTACACCGGTGTCGTGCTCGACCTCGAGGAGGGCAAGCGCCTCGCTCATGCGCTGGGTGAGTCGAAGGCTGTCATCCTCTCGAACCACGGCCTACTGACCGTGGGTCACTCGGTCGACGAAGCCGCCTTCTGGTTCATCACCATGGAGCGCTCCTGCCAGGTGCAGCTGATGGCCGAAGCGGCGGGCAAGCCGGTGCACATCGACAAGGAGCAGGCCGAGCTCACCAGCACCCAGGTCGGCGGCCACTTCGCGGGATGGCTGAGCTTTCAGCCCCTCTACGACCGCATCGTGCGGGAGCAGCCCGACCTGCTCGAGTAGCAGTGAACCCGGCGCGAATGCTGGAGGTGCCGGACGTCGGAGACCTCCGCACGGCCGGTGGGCTGATGTTGGCGGCGGCCCTCGTGCTGCCGGCGCTCCCCGGCCATCCTTCGCTCCTGTGTCCGCTGCGGACGGTCACCGGTGTGCCGTGTCCGCTGTGCGGGATGACAACCAGCGTCGAGGCCACCATGCACCTGCGATTCGGCGACGCAGTGGCGGCGACGCCGGCGGGCATCGTGGCTGTGCTCGTCGCCCTCGTCTTGCTCATCTGGCGCCCGAAGGCGATCCGCGTCCCACTGGGCCTTGTCTTCGCGGTGCTGGCCCTGATGTGGAGCTTCCAGCTTCACCGCTTCGGCTACCTCTGAGCGCGCCCTACCCGTGGTAGCGGGTGATGTGGAGCTGCAGTGTCTCCTCGCCCGCGCTGGTGTGCTGGGTCGAAACTGCGAATGTCGACACCGCGATCACCATGGCGACGGCCGCCAGCGCGAAGTAGGTGATGACTAGTCGTGTCATCCCTCGCCGCGCCAGGAGCCACGCAAACATGCGCGGAGCATCGGCGCGTTAGGAAGCTGGCTTTACTCCCTTGAGTCCCAGGTAGGGATCAACTGTCGCGCCGCGCGCGCTTCGTCCACCCTGCGGACCGGCGTTGTGCGCGGAGCGTGGTGCGCGTTGTCCGCGTCGCCGGCAGCGATGCGTTCGAGCGCGTCGCCCAGCGCCTCCAGCGTTTGGAGGCTTTCGGTCTCGGTGGGCTCGATCATCAGTGCCTCGTCGACGATCAACGGGAAGTACACCGTCGGCGCGTGGAACCCTTCTTCGAGGAGTCGCTTGGCGACGTCGAGCGCCCGCAGGCCCTTCCCCTTCTTTAGAGTCGAGGTGGACGCCACGAACTCGTGCATGGCCGGCCGGTCGTACGGCAGGTCGTAGATGCCCCGCAGACGGGTCCGCAGCCAGTTGGCGTTGAGCACTGCCGCTTCCGCGACGCGGCGTAGGCCGTCGCCGCCGTTGGCGAGGATGTACGAGTACGCACGGGCCAGCGCCAGCGCGTTGCCGTGCCACGAGTGCACGCGACCGATCGACTTCGACGGCGTCTGCCACGCGTAGGCGCCGTCGTCCCCCAACACGGGCCGGGGTCCCGGGAGGTACGGCGCCAAGCGCTCCGACACGGCCACGGGCCCGGCGCCCGGTCCGCCGCCGCCGTGGGGGACGGCGAAGGTCTTGTGCAGGTTCATGTGCACGATGTCGAACCCCATGTCGCCCGGTCGTGTGACGCCGAGGATGGCGTTGAGGTTGGCGCCGTCGTAATAGAGGAGCCCGCCAACCTCGTGGACCGCCGCCGCGATCTCGGCGATGTCCTCCTCGAACAGGCCGAGGGTGTTCGGGTTGGTGAGCATGATTCCGGCGACGTCGTCGTCGAGGCGCTCGCGCAGCGCGGCAACGTCGACCAGCCCGCGATGGTCCGACGGCACGGTCACGGTCTCGTACCCGCCGAGGGTGACCGATGCCGGATTGGTGCCGTGGGCCGAATCGGGGATCACGATCTTGTGGCGGGGGTTGCCGCGCTCGGTGTGCCACGCCCGCATCAGCAACAGTCCGGTGAGCTCGCCCGCGGCACCCGCCGGCGGCTGGAGGGTGGCGGCGTGCATTCCCGTGACCCGGCACAGCGCCTGTTCGAGCTCGGCGAGCAGTTCCATCCACCCCTGGGTGAGGGCGGCCGGCGCCGCGGGGTGCACGTCGGCGAGCCCCGGAAGCGACGCGGCGTCGTCGCAGAGCTTGGGGTTGTACTTCATCGTGCACGACCCGAGCGGGTAGGCGCCGAGATCGACCGAGTACTGGCGATGGCTCAGGCGCGTGAAGTGGGCGACGAGGTCGCGTTCGGAGATCTCGGCGATAGGCGCCGGCTCGCCGCGCAGGTGCCCGCCCGGTACCAGCTCCTCGGGTTCCCACTCGGGAAGCCCGGTCGTGCGGAAAGACGCCGCCCGCCGGCCCGGTGACGAGAGCTCGAAGAGCGTGGGCTCGGCGTCGCGGCCCATGATCGGCGCGCTGGTTGCGCGGCCACCGGCTGACGGGCTCATCAGCGGATCACCTTCTCGAAGGCAGCAACGAAGGCGTCGATCTCGTCGCGCGTGCGCCGCTCGGTGACACTGATCAGCAGGCCGCGCTCGCCGTACTCGTCGCCGAGAGGGACGCCGGCGAGGAAGCCCTCCTCGGCCATCCGTTCGACGACGACGTCGCCCGACGTAGGCGTCGTGACCGCGAACTCGCGGAACACCGCGGCGTCGCTCAGGGGCTCGACGCCGTCGATGGCGAGCAACGCCTCACGGGTGTAACGCGTCCCGCGCGCGCAGCGGACGGCGAGCTCACGCAGGCCCTCGGTGCCCAGCCACGCCAGCTGCACGGCGCACGCGACAGCGATCAGCGTCTGGTTGGTGCACACGTTCGACGACGCCTTCTCGCGGCGGATGTCCTGCTCCCGAGTCCGCAGGGTGGTGACGTAGGCGCGCCGGCCGTCGGCGTCGACGGTCTCACCGACCAGCCGGCCGGGCAGGCGACGCACGTGGTCGCGCTTGCAGGCGAACAACCCGAGATAGGGCCCGCCGAACGACAGCGGCGTGCCGAACGGCTGCCCCTCCCCCACCACCACATCGGCGCCGAAGTGGCCCGGCGAGTGCAGCAGGCCGGCGGCGACCGGATCGAAGGCAACGAGCAGCAGCGCCCCCGTCTTGTCGGCCAGCTGGCGGGCGGCCGCCAGGTCCTCGAGGCAGCCGAGGTAGTTCGGGTACTGGACGAGGAGGGCTGCGGGCTGGACGTCGTCGGGCCAGCGCGTCACACCGTTGACGACGTCGCAGCGGATGTAGTCGTGGCCGGTGCCGGCGGCGAACGTTTCGAGCACCTGGCGCCAGTTGGGGTTGACGCCGTCGGAGAGGAGCACGGTCTGGCGCCCGGTCGCGGAAACCGCGAGGTTCACGGCCTCGACGCAGGCCGAGGCGCCGTCGTAGAGGGAGGCGTTCGCCACTTCCATGCCCGTCAGACGACAGAGCAGCGTCTGGTACTCGAACAGGGCCTGCAGCACACCCTGGGCGACCTCGGGCTGGTACGGCGTGTAGGCGGTGACGAACTCGGACCGGAAGGCGACCCGGCGCACGGTGGACGGGACCTCGTGGTCGTAGGCGCCGCCGCCCGCGAAGCACACCAGCTCGCGACCGGCGCGCCGGTTGCGCTCGGCCAAGCGCTCCATGGCATCGAGCGTGTCGGGCTCGGAAAGCCCGTCGGCCATGTCGAGCCCACCCGCCAGCCGAAGCACTTCGGGCACGCTGGCAAACAGCTCGTCGAGCGACGACATGCCGAGGAACGTGAGCATCTGGACGATCTCGGCGTCGGTATGGGGGACGTAGTGACCCACGTGCCTACGCCGCCTTCTTCGCGACGAACGGCAGCTTCACGATCTGCGCCGGTGCGGGCTTGCCGCGCAGGTCGACCTCGACCGCGGCCCCGGGCTCGACGTCGGGCGGCACGAAACCGAGGGCGATGCCCCGCTCGAGCACCGGCGAGAAGTTGCCGCTGGTGACTTCGCCGGCCGGCTTACCGTCGACGCGCACGACGTAGCCCTCGCGCGGCGGCTGGCGGCCGTCGAGCACCATGCCACGGAGCCGGCGGGCGACGCCGCGCTCGCGCTCGGCGGCCAGCGCGGCGCGGCCGCGGAAGTCGTCCTTGTCCCAGCCGACGACCCACCCCAGGCCCGCCTGCAACGGCGTGATCCCCGGCCCGAGCTCGTGCCCGTGCAGCGGCAAACCGGCTTCCAGACGCAGCGTGTCGCGTGCGCCGAGGCCGGCGGGAACGAAGCCGGCTTCGACGACAGCGCGCCAGAAGGCGGGCGCGGCGTCGGCGGGCACGGCACATTCGACACCGTCCTCGCCCGTGTAGCCGGTGCCGGCGACGACACACGCCACGCCGTTCCATTCGAACGGCGCCACGCCGAAGTGGGCGACCGAGGCGGCGTCAGGGGCCAGCGGTCGGAGGCGCTCCCGTGCCTGCGGGCCCTGCAGGGCGACGATCGCACGGGTTGCCGTGGTGTCGGTGCCGCCGATGGCGTCGACGACCCGGTCGGTGTTCGAGGCGTTCGGCATCACATCGAAACGGTCGTCGTCGAGCCACCACACGATGATGTCGTCGAGGACCGAGGCGTCCTCGTCGAGCAGGTGCGTGTACTGGGCCCGGCCTGGGCCGATCTTGCGCAGGTCGTTTGTGAGGGTCCGCTGCAGATGGGCGAGGGCATCCGGCCCTTCGACCCGCACGGTCCCCAGATGGCTGACGTCGAACGCCACCGCCTCGCCCCGGCACGCTCGGTGCTCGGCCAGGGTCCCAGAGGGGTACGCGAGGGGCATCTCCCAGCCACCGAACGGCACCATCTTGGCGCCCAATTCGCGGTGCTCGGCGTCGAGGGGCGAGTGCCGCAGGGCCACCTCTCGGAGACTATCGGCGGGTCTGTCCTACCCGGGCGATCATGCATGTGCGGTTGCAGCCGCCAGTTCGGCGCGGCCACCTCCAGGCACCCGCTGCGATTCTCTGCGCACTTGTCGTCGTATGGGGGCGTCGTATGGCGGCACGTACTGCACGGAGACTGGGCGAACGCACGGTCCAGCGTCAGGGTGGCACTCCCAGCCACCCAGATCGTCACCTCGCGAGTGTCCTTCTGTGAACGCTGAGGGACCTCTGGCGTCGCTCACCCTTCAAGGAAAGCTGCGCGGCTCCGAAAACGTTCCGCGGAACGCTTGGCGCCTATGACCTACGTCGGGTATGCGGCCAGCGCGTTTGCCACCCGGTCCTCGTAGCTCAGGGCGTTGTCGTAGTTGCACGGGCCGTTCACGATCAGGGCGAAGTGGAGCGGGCGCCTGAGGTTCATCTGGCCGACCATCGCCGCTGCGCAGTCGATCCAGCCCGTCTTGGCCTGGAGATGGCCGGCGATCGGTGAGCCTACGAAGCGCTTGACGAGCGTGCCGGAACGCCCGGCGACGGCGAGGCCGTTCACCAGTGACGCAAATGCCGGTGTGTCGCCCATGTTCATGGCGGCCAGCAGCGCGGGACACGTGGCCCGGTCGCCGGGGTCGAGGCCGGAGCCGTCGCCCATGTGCACGCCGCCCGTGGGGATCCCGAGGGTCTGGAGCGTCGAGGCCACGAGCGCCAGCCCGCCGGCGGTCGTACCCGTCCCGCCCGCCTTCTTGTCGATCTCTTTGACGATGAGCTCGGCGGCCAGGTTGTCGCTCGTCCGCAGCATCGACGACACGATGTCCGACAGCGGCACCGACGAGACCCGCGCCAGCACGACGCCACTCGCGGGGTGGACCGCGTTCGGGGCCGGTGCCGCCGAGATGCCGTGGCCTACGAGCAGCTGGGTCAGCTGGGTACTGGCCAGCGCCGTGGGGTCAGCAGTGACCACCTCGCTGGGCTGCCACTTGTCGAGGCCGCCGTTGACAGTCAACGCGCTCAGCGGCGAGATGTCGGCCTC
>JAFAUA010000455.1 GCA_019243595.1 Acidimicrobiia bacterium | reverse complement strand
TGACCGCTCGCCGGTCCTCGGGGCGGGCCTGCAGCACGGAGTCGAGCTGGCCCTGGGAGACGATCACGTGCTGGGTGCGGCCGACGCCGCTGTCGGACAGCAGCTCCTGGATGTCGAGGAGCCGGCAGGGCGCGCCGTTGATTGCGTACTCGCTCTCGCCCGACTCCCGGAACAGCGTGCGGGTGATCGTCACTTCGGTGAAGGCGATCGGCAGGAGTCCCGAGGAGTTGTCGATGGTCAGGGAGACCTCGGCCCGTCCGAGCGGGGCCTTGTTGCCGCTGCCAGCGAAGATGACGTCGTCCATCTTCGAGCCTCGCAGGGCCCGGGCCCCCTGGGCCCCGAGCACCCATGCCACGGCGTCGACCAGGTTCGACTTCCCGCTGCCATTGGGCCCCACGACGATCGTCACGCCCGGCTCGAAGTCGAGCGAGGTGTGCTCGGCGAAGGACTTGAACCCCTTGAGGGTGAGGGACTTCAGGAACACGCGGAATGCAGGCTAGAGGCGCCTAGCGGGCGCCTCGCGGACCCTCCCTCAGACCAGGCGCTGCGTCACACTTGACACTGCGGGCACAGGAAGCTGCTGCGCCCGTTGGCCTTCACCCGCACGATCGTGCTGCGGCAGCGGCGGCAGGCCTCGCCCTCGCGGTCGTAGACCTTGTGCATCGACTGGAAGTCGCCGATCTCGCCGAAGAGATCCCGGTACTGCTCGTCGGCCAGTGACGAGCCGCGGTGTTTGATCGCGTCCTGCAGCGTCTCGACCATCGCCCGGTAGAGGCGCCGCACCTCTTGGGTCGACAGCGACTCGGAGGAACGGTCGTAGCGGAGCCCGGCGGCGAACAAGATCTCGTCGCTGTAGATGTTGCCGATCCCCGCGACGAACTTCTGATCCATCAGGAGAGCCTTGAGCTTGGCCTTGCGGTCGTGGAGCATCCCGCCGAACCGCGTCCACGACATCATGTCGTCGAGGGGGTCGAAGCCGAGGTGGCCCAGCTCGGGAACCTCGTCGGGCAGCTCCTCGGGCGAGGTGACGAACAACTCGCCGAAGGTGCGCGGGTCGACGAAGCGCAGCTTGCCCGCTTGCGTGAACGTGATGATCACGTGCGTGTGCTTGTCGGGCTTCTCGCGCGCCGCCCCCTTCGACCGCAGCAGCTGACCGCTCATGCCCAGGTGAACGACGAGGATGTCGCCGCCCTCGAGCTTGACGAGCAGGTACTTGCCGCGTCGATCGATGCCGGTGATCTTGTGGCCCTCGAGCTTGGCCGCGAAGTGCTTCTTGTTGGGATGGCGGCGGATCGAGCGCATGCCGCTCACGTCGACCTGCTTGATGCGCTTGCCGACGACCTCCTTCTCGAGGTCCCGCTTCAACGTCTCGACTTCGGGAAGTTCAGGCACCGGCGGTCACCTCGGCTTCGGGCTCCGCGGCGCCGCACTCGCCGGTCGTGGTCAGCGATCGCCACGCCTGCTTGGCGGCGGCCTGCTCGGCCTGCTTCTTGGATCGCCCGTCGCCCGTGCCGCACTCTTCGTCGTTGATGAACACGGTGGCGGAGAAGCGCTTGGCGTGATCGGGGCCGCTCTCGCGCACGTCGTAGCGCGGCAGGGTGTCGAGGCGCTGGGCCGCCAGCTCCTGGAGGCGGGTCTTGTAGTCCTGGCCGCCGGGACCGGTCGCCGCCTCGGCGATGCGTTCTTCGAGCAGGGCGAGGACGAGGTCGTTCGCGGCGCTCCACCCGCCGTCGAGGTAGACGGCGCCGATGACCGCCTCCATCGCGTCGGAGAGGATCGATGGCTTCTCCCGGCCACCGGACGCGGCCTCGCCCTTACCGAGCGCCAGGGCATCGCCGATCCCGAGCTCACCCGCCAGGTCGGCGAGCACGCCGGCGTTGACGACCGAGGCGCGCACCTTGGCCAGCTCTCCCTCGGCGAGGGTCGGGAACGTCCGGAACAGGTGGTCGGTCACGACGAGGCCCAACACCGCGTCACCGAGGAACTCCAGGCGCTCGTTGGACTCGGTCCCCGGCGTCTCCGCGCACCACGACCGGTGGGCAAGGGCGAGCGTCAGGAGTGCGTCGTCGCTGAAGCGCCGCCCCAGCCGCTGGGCGAGCAGCTCGTGCGGTGCGAGCTCGGTCAGGACGCCTGGGCGAGGCGGGCGACCACGTAGTCGACGGCGTCGCCGACTGTCTTGAGGTCCTCGAGGTCCTCGTCATTGATGCGAAATCCGACACTTCGTTCCCCGAGCTCCTCTTCCAGGGCCTCGACGAGCTCGATGAGGGCGAGGGAGTCGGCGTCGAGGTCCTCGGTGAACGAGGATCCCTCATTGATCGTCTCGGGTCCGATCTCGAGAATGTCAGCCAGGCGCTCGCGAATCAGTTCGAGCACCTGCTGCCGATCGAGCGGGCCCCGCTCCACGTGGGTCTCAGCGGGCAACACAGCTCCTGGGTCAAAACGGCTACGGGACCCCGAAGTCTACCGGGGGTGCCGATAGTTCGCTTGTGAAAAGCCCTCAACCAGCCGCGACGGCACCCCGGAGGCGGTCGACGAGCTGGCCATCGACCATCTCCCCCGCCACCCGCACGGCGTTCACAATCGCACGAGCGGACGACGAGCCGTGGCTGATGATGCAGACGCCCTCGACGCCGAGGAGCATGGCGCCCCCGGTGGCGTCGGGATCGAGCTCGGCGGCGACGGGCGACAGGGCGTCGAGCAGGACGCCGCTGACGCTCTTGGCCTCCTCGGAGGAGTTCATCGCGTTGAACACGGCGCTGACGAGGAACTTCAGGCTGCCTTCGAGGGTCTTGAGGGCCACGTTGCCGGTGAATCCGTCGGTCACGACGACGTCGGCGGCGTCGCTCATCAGGTCCCGTCCCTCGACGTTGCCGACGAAGTTGAGCCCGGCGCCGGCCAGCAGCCCGCGGGTCTCCTTGACCAACGTCGTCCCCTTGGTCTCCTCCTCCCCGATCGACAGCAGGGCGACCTTGGGGTCCTTGATGCCGTAGCGGGCGGTGGCGAAGGCGGCACCCATCTGGGCGAACTGGAGGAGATAGGTCGGCGTGCACTCGGCGTTGGCGCCAGCGTCGAGCAGAACCGTCGGCGTCTGGCCGGGCACGGGGATCGGTGTGGCGATCGCCGGCCGCTGCACGCCCTTGAGCCGGCCCATACGCAGGAGGGCGGCACCCATCGTGGCCCCCGTGTTGCCGGCGCTGACCATGGCTGCCGCCCTGCCGTCGCGCACGGCCTCGGCCGCCCGTACGAGCGAGGAGTCCTTCTTGCGGCGGACGCCCTGGGCTG
>JAFAUA010000452.1 GCA_019243595.1 Acidimicrobiia bacterium | reverse complement strand
ACCACCTTCTCCGCGCTCGGCGTCTCTGAGGACCTGTGCGCCCGCTTGGCCGAGCGCAACCGGACCGAGCCCTTCCCCATCCAGGCCGAGGCCATCCCGCCGGCGCTGGCCGGCAACGACGTCTCCGGTAAGGCGCCGACGGGCTCGGGCAAGACGCTCGCCTTCGGCCTTCCCATCGCCCAGCGCGTCGGGCGGGCCCGTGCGGCCCGGCCCCAGGCGCTCGTCCTCGCGCCGACCCGCGAACTGGCCGCCCAGATCGAGACCGAGCTCAGGCCGCTCCTGGCTGTTCGCAAGCGGAGCGTCGCCTCCTTCTACGGGGGCATCGGCTTCGGTCAGCAGCTCAAGGCCCTTCGGCGTGGGGTCGACGTCGCCGTCGGCTGCCCTGGTCGTGTCGCCGACCTCGTCAAGCGCGGCGACCTCGTCCTCGAAGAGGTCGGCATCGTCGTCATCGACGAGGCTGACCGCATGGCCGACATGGGCTTCCTTCCCGAGGTCCGTCGCCTTCTCGACCGCGTGCGCCCGAAGCGCCAGACGCTGCTCTTCTCGGCGACGCTCGACGGAGACGTCGACGTGCTGGTGCGCAACTACCAACGCAATCCCGTTCGCGTCGAGGTCGCGCCACCCGAGCGCGGCGAGGATCGCACCGAGCACCGTTTCGTGCAGACCGTGCGCGAGAAGCGGATCCCGCTGACCGCCAGTCTCGTCGGCAAGCACGGTTCGACCGTGGTGTTCTGTCGCACCAAGCGCGGTGTCGACCGGGTCGCCAAGCAGCTGGCCACGGCCGGCGTGTCCACCGTCGCCATCCACGGCGACCGCACTCAGAAGCAGCGGGAGAAGGCGCTCGCCTTCTTCCAGGCCGGCAAGGCGATGGCGCTGGTCGCCACCGACGTTGCCGCTCGAGGCATCCACGTCGACGACGTCGGCTGTGTCGTGCACTTCGACATTCCCGCCGACGCCAAGGACTATCTGCACCGATCGGGCCGTACCGGCCGCGCCGGCGCCGCGGGCGTCGTCGTGGCGTTCGTCATGGACGACAACCACGCCAAGGTGCGCGAGCTGCGAAAGGCACTCGGCATGCCCGGCTCCGACGGCACGTCGAACCGTCCGGAGCGGCGGCGTCCTAGCTCTGGGCCCAGCCGCGGGAACGGTCGACGGCCCGGCGCCAACCCGCGTGGCGGGCGTCGGCGACCGACGAAGGCACGGCGGGGCTGAACTCGGCGGCCGCTTTCCAATAGGCGGCGACCTCATCGGTCGAGGACCACACGTCCTCGGCCAGCCCCGCCAGGTAGGCGGCGCCCAGCGCCGTCGTCTCCTGCACGGCTGATCGCACCACCGGGACCTGCAGCTGATCGGCCTGCAGCTGCATCAGCAGGTTGTTCGCTGATGCCCCGCCGTCGGCCCGCAGCCGGCTGATCTCCTTGCCGGCCGCCGCCTTCATCGACTCGATGACGTCGCGGGTCTGATACGTCATCGACTCGATCACGGCGCGCGCCAGGTGACCCCGGCCGACGCCGCGGGTCAGCCCGACGATCGTGCCGCGTGCGTACGGGTCCCAGTAGGGGCTGCCGAGGCCGGTGAAGGCGGGGACGAGGTACACGCCTTCGGTGTCGGTGACGCTCGCAGCGAGGGCCTCCACCTCAGCCGCGTCGTCGATGATTTCGAGGCCGTCGCGCAACCACTGCACAGCGGCGCCGGTGACGAAGATGGCGCCCTCGAGCGCGTATGCGGACGTGCCGTCCTGCAGGTCCCACGCAATCGTGGTGAGGAGCCCGTCGACGGGGTCGGGGCAGTCGGGGCCCACGTTCATCAACACGAACGAGCCCGTGCCGTAGGTGTTCTTGGCGTCGCCCGGTGCGAAGCAACCCTGGCCGAACAGGGCCGCCTGCTGGTCGCCGGCGATGCCGCTGACGGGAATGCCGTCGGTCGTCGTCCCGAAGCGCCCGCTCGACGGCTGCACCTCGGGGAGACACGACGCCGGCACGCCGAACAGTTCGCACAGCTCGTCGGACCACTCGCGGCGACGGATGTCGTAGAGCATCGTGCGGCTGGCGTTGGACGGATCGGTGGCGTGCACCGTCCCGCCGGTCAGGTTCCAGAGCACCCATGAGTCCACGGTGCCGAAGGCGAGGGCGGCGTCGGCCTCGACGCCGCCCTCGCTCAGGAGCCACTCGAGCTTGGTCGCCGAGAAGTAGGGGTCGAGCACCAGGCCGGTCTGCTCGCGCACGAGCGGGAGGTGTCCGGCCTCCTGGAGCTCTCGGCAGCGGTCGGCGGTGCGCCGGTCCTGCCAGACGATCGCCCGGTGACGCGGCTCGCCGGTCTTCTTGTCCCAGACGACCGCCGTCTCCCGCTGGTCGGTGATGCCGATGGCGGCGACCGGGCGGTCGAGCTTCTGGCGCAGCTCGGCCAGCGTGGATTGCACGGCGTCCCAGATCTCGTTGGCGTCGTGCTCGACCCACCCCGGTTGGGGGAAGTACTGCGGGAACTCCCGGTACGCGTAGTCGAGCGGTGCGCCCTGCTCGTCGACCGCGAAGGCGCGCACGCCGGTCGTCCCCGCGTCGATGGCGACGACCGCTCCGTCCGGCATGGCGGCGAAGCTATCCGGGCGTCAGAATCTGCGCGGTCACGACGCCGACGCCGGGATGGTCGAGCGCGGTCGCCGTCGCGTGGCTCAGGTCGAGGATCCATCCGTCGACGTAGGGCCCGCGGTCGTTGACGAGAAGCAGGACGCTGCGCCCGTTCTCCGAAACCAGCAGCAGCGTGCCCAGCGGCAGCTCCTTGCTGGCGCAGGTCCAGCCCTCCTGGTCGTAGATGGCGCCGCTCGCCGTGGGCCGCCCGTCGAAGCCGGGGCCGTACCAGGAGGCCGGCCCCTGCAGCGTCTGCCCGGTCGCCTTGAGCCCGGCGGGGATCCCCGTCACGGGGCCGAACGGATAACGGCCCATCAGCTGGCGCTGGTTGATCGTCGCCACCCGGTGTCGCACGCGGGCGGCGGGGTCGGTCTCGAAGCGGTCGACGACGGCCTGGTTGGCCGCGGCCTGGGCCTCCTCGGCCGCCTTGCGCGCCGCGGCGGCCGCCTGCAGCTGGGCGTCGATCGCGTCCTGGTGGGAGATCATCGCCTCGAGCTGCTGGCGCTCGCCGTCCAGCTGGCCTTGCACGGCGCGGGACGCGTCGCGCGCCGTCTCGGCCTTGGAGGTCGACGCCGTGCCGGCCGCACGCGCCGCCCGCAGATCGGCGATCGCCTTCTGGTCCTGCTTGAAGGCGTCCTCCAGGTACACGTTCGGCCGGGCCAGGTTCTGGATGGAACGGGTGAGACCGAACATGTACGCCTGCACGGCCCGCTCCTGCAGTCGCTGGCGGGCGGCGGCCAGCGCGGCCGTCGCCTGCTGCTCACGTTGCTCGGCCACGACGACCGCCGCCTGGTCCTGCTCGGCCTGGTCGGTCTGGTCGGCGATGCGCAACAGCAGACCGGCCCGCTGGGTGCGGAGGTCGTCGCCCGCGTTCGAGGCGCGGGCGGCCGCCGGCAGCGCGCCCGTCGCCAGGGCGGCGACGATCACGAACGCGAGCAGCCGGCGCATTACTACTGTGATCGGCGTTCGACGCGTTGGTATTGACCGTTCACGTCGGAGAGGAGCGGGGAAGTGCGAGTTGGACTCCTGACCGGTGGCGGTGACTGTCCGGGCCTCAATGCTGTCATCCGTGCCGTCGTACGCAAGGGGGAGCGTCACTACGGCGACGAGCTCGTCGGCTTCCGCGACGGGTGGAAGGGCGTGCTCGATGACGCCACGATGGTGCTCGACGTCGAGCGCTGCCGGGGCATCCTTCCGCGCGGTGGAACGATTCTCGGTACCTCTCGTACCAATCCATACAAGGTCGACGACGGCGTGAAGAAGGCGCTCGACTCGCTGCGCAAGGAGCGGATCGACGCCCTGATCGCCATAGGCGGCGAGGACACGCTCGGCGTGGCCAACAAGCTGGGCGCCGAGGGCGTCGGTGTCATCGGCGTGCCGAAGACCATCGACAACGACCTGTCGTGCACCGAGGTCACCTTCGGGTTCGACACCGCCGTGCAGATCGCCAGTGACGCCATCGACCGGCTCCACACGACGGCCGAGTCCCACGACCGGGTGATGGTCGTCGAGGTCATGGGCCGTCACGCCGGGTGGATCGCCACCGAGGCAGGCATAGCCGGCGGCGCCGCCGAGATCCTGATCCCCGAAGAGCAGTTCGACATCGAGCGGGTGTGCGACGACCTCAAGAAGCGCCACGCCAAGGGCCGGTTCGCCTCGATCGTCGTCGTGGCCGAGGGCGCCGAGCCCTTGGAGGGCACGATGGCCACGCAGTCGAACGAGGTCGACGCATTCGGCCACGTGCGCCTCGGCGGCATCAGCAACCTCGTCGCCGAGGAGATCGAGAAGCGCACCGGGTTCGACACGCGAGTGACGATCCTGGGGCACGTGCAGCGGGGCGGGACCCCGACCGCCTTCGACCGCATCCTCGCCACCCGGTTCGGCATCGCCGCCATCGATGCGGCCCACGACGGCGCCTTCGGTCAGATGGTCGCCCTCCAGGGCGGCGAGATCGTGCGGGTGCCGATCGCCGAAGCCGTCGGCCAGCTCAAGACCGTCGACAAAGAGCTCTTCCACGGGGTCGCCGAGGTGTTCTTCTCCTGAAGCTCGTCACCGTCCTCGACTGCAAGGACCCGCGTGCGTTGGCACCGTTCTGGGCGGGCGCCCTCGGCTACAAAGAGGTGGCGGCGGCCGGCCAATACGTCGTGCTCGGCACCGGCGACCGCACCCAACACGAGATGATCCTGCAAGGCGTCGCCGAGCCCAAGGCGGCGAAGAACCGCATGCACCTCGACCTGCATGCAGCCGACATCGAGGCCGAGGCCGAGCGGCTCATCGGACTCGGTGCGACAAGGCTCGAAGGCCCGATCAACGAGTGGGGCGAGAGCTGGATCGTCCTCGCCGACCCCGAGGGCAACGAGCTCTGCGTCTGCACGATGCGCCACTGACATCGGCGTGCCGCCCCGCTCAATGCACCGTCCCCCGCTCCTCAACCAGGACCATCTGAACGTCGGCTCCAGGACCGGCGGCAGCCGGCTCACCTACTGGACTGGTGAGGGACCCGATCTTGCAATCGTCCGGCCCGTGGACGACGACAAGCTGCCGGAGCTCGTCGACATGTTCAAGGACGAGGTCGTCCGCAAGCTGGATGAAGCGTGGAACATCGTCGATGACGACGGCACCATCTTCTCGCTGCGACGCTACGGCGGTGCCGACCATCCCTCCTACGACGTCGTCGTCGACGGTGACCGGGTAGTGGGCACGTTCTTCCACGAGGGTGGACTGGTGCATCAGCACGTGATCGTCCGCGACGACGCCGCCGCGCCTGTCGCCGAGATCGACACGCGCCACCATGTGCGCCACATCCATCGATTTACGGGGGCCGAGCTCGCCGCTTGCCGGCGGACGTACGACCCGTCAGGCAACGACGAGCTGGGCGAGATCTGGGAAGTCGACATCGAGGGTGATCTCGGTTCACTCGATCGTCGGGTTGTGGTTGCCGCGCCGCTGGTGTGTCATCTCATCGAGCACCGCAAGCGCCACTTCGACCCGGACTCCACGATCGCGACGTCGCTCCTCATTGCCGTCCCGCCCGTCGGCGGCGCCATGCTCGTCGCCGAGCGGGTGATGGACGGCCTCTACTGGCTCAGACGCAAGCTCGACTAGCTACGTGGAATCGGCACCTGCGTGTCTTCCCGGCGGATCAGCGACGCACACTGCCTTGTTGGGCGCGCTAAGCGACCTCAGAGGTCGTTTTTCGCGCCCAGAAGCGTCAACACGTCGGTGACGGCGGTGCGTCCCGAGGTTGGCGCTCTAACTGGAGAACCGAAGACCGCCCCTTAGATTGCCCCTGTGCAGCGGTGGCGCGTGACGGCGAGCGACGCCGAGCTGCTCCAGGCTCGGGTCGCCGGTGCGCTGCTTGGTCGGGGTCTGCATCAGGGCGATCGAGTGGCGTTCGGGTGTCCGAACTCGGTGGACCTGCTGTGCGGGATTCTCGGTGCGGCGCGTGTTGGGATCGTCCCCGTGCCGATGAACCAGGCGCTGCTGGACGAGGAGCGCGCCCTGATCCTCGACGACGCCGAACCGGCGCTGGTCGTCGGACCCGCTGAGCTGGAGACCCTCGTCGAAGGACCGACGGCCGACATTGCTCCGGTGCCCCTCGTGCGGCCCATGCACTACACGTCGGGGACGACCGGCAGGCCCAAGGGCGTGTGGTCGGGCGTCCTCGACGAACCGGACGCCGTCGCCCTCCAGCAGGACGAAGCCGACGTCTGGGAGTTCGCGGCCGACGACGTGCTGCTCGTGTGCTCTCCGCTGTACCACTCGGCGCCGCTGCGCTTCTCCACCGGGACCCTCCTCGCCGGCGGCGACGTCGTCGTGCTCGAGCGCTTCGATGTCGGGGCCGTCGTGCATGCCATCGCCGACGAGCGCCCGACGCTGTCGTTCGTGGTGCCCGCCCACCTCCAGCGCCTCTTCGCACGCGGCGATCTTCCCGACCTCTCAAGTTTCCGGCGCCTCGTGCATGCGGGAGCGCCGTGCCCGCGACCGATCAAAGAAGCGGCGCTGGACGCATTTCCGAGCGGCACGGTGTGGGAGTTCTACGGGAGCACCGAGGGCCAATTCACCGCGTGCCCGCCCGAAGACTGGCTCGCGCACCCCGGCACCGTCGGCCGGGCCCGGCCGGGGCGGCGGCTCGAGGTCGACAGCGACGGGCTCATCTGGTGCCACGTCCCGACGTTCGCCCGCTTCGAGTACTGGCGTGATCCCGAACGCACGCGTCAGGCCTGGCGGGACGACGCCTTCACGGCCGGCGACCTCGGTCACCTCGACGACGGCTTCCTCTTCATCGACAGCCGCCGCGACGACCTGATCATCTCCGGCGGTGTGAACGTGTACCCCGCCGAGGTGGAGAACGTGCTGTCGACCCTCACGGGCGTCGACGACGTGGCGGTGTTCGGCGTGCCCGACGACCGGTGGGGACAGCGCGTGTGCGCGGCGGTCGTCGGGGACGTGCGGCCGGAAATGGTCGTCGACCACGCCCGCGCCCATCTCGCCGCCTACAAGTGCCCCAAGGACGTGTACCTGGTCGACGATCTGCCCCGCACGGGCACCGGCAAGGTGCGACGCTCCCGGCTCGCCGCCGAGCTATTTCAGGATGTTGACGGCGCGGGCGATCACGAGCAGCACCAGCAGCAAGGAAACGCCTGACTGGGCCAGCATCGTGAGCTTCGCCCACCGCGAAAGCGGCATGACGTCGGTCGGACTGAACGCCAGCGCGTTGGTGAACGAGAGGTAGAGGTAGTCGACGAAGTACGGCTCCCAGTCCTTGGGCGCCAGGTTGGGGTTCTCCATCTGCGGGAACTGGAAGTCGGGGTACGGGCGCATGGCCAGCGCTCTGGCCGCGGGGCCGCCTCGGTCGAACTCCCAGTACCAAAGGGAGAAAGCGATGACGTTGGTCAGCCAGATGGCGCCGCCGGTGAGCAACAGGCGGGTGGCGTCGGTGACACCGCCGCGGAGGAGCTGGTCGAACAGGCGGTACGCCGAGTAGCCGTTGGCGATGCTGATCGTGCCGATGACGGCCAAGCTGAGGAGGCGGAGCACCATCGACGTCACGTCGAGGCGGGGGCGCGGGTTGGTGGTGAAG